>NZ_CP054862.1 GCF_013459645.1 Martelella sp. NC20 | reverse complement strand
GCGTGGGATCCGGCGCTTCCTGCCGCTGGCGGCACTGACGGGCGGCTGTAGAGGGTGGCTTGCGGAACGAAGTCATCGATGTCGTCGAGCGGAAACACCGGCCGGGCGCAGATGGTATGGCCGAGTTGGCGGATATCGGCCGAGGTCGCGCCCGGCGCGTCTATGTTGAAATTTCTTTCCACCCACTGATCATACATGGCGTATTCCGTGTGCGGCGACTTGACCACGACGAGGTCGAAATCGGCCGGGTCCAGCCCGTTCGCGAAATACATCGCGCGATCGAACAGGCTGACCGAACGGCTCATGACAACGACGGTGAAATTGTCGAAGGCGAGGACGGCCGTCGGGCCGGCGTCGAGCGGCAGCCGCATGGTTTCCAGCCGGCCGGAGCCGTCCGAGAGAAGCCTGACCCGCGCGCTGACAGGCATGGGCGCAAACCGTTCCGGGTCCATCGCACCGCCGAGCGTGACCTCGATCTGCGCGCCGACGCCGGCGCGATGGGCGGCCTCCGCCGCGGCCGGATCGACGATCTGCGCCAGAACGCGCTTCTGATAGCCCGCCTCCCCGAGCGCGCGCAGGATCACGTTGGAATCGCCCGTCGCGCCCGAGGACGTCGCATCGGCGGCGTCGGTAAAGCAGACCGGCCCGTCGATGGTCCGGGCCTGGGCGATGGCGCGATCAAGCGCGATGAGTTTGCCCTGCATGCGGTAACGCATCGGCCAGAATTCCGCCGCCAGTCGCTCGGCCTCGCTCGCGGCCGTCTCCGGATCGCCATCGGTAACGATGATGACCTGACAGCAGAGTTCCGGCACATCGGTAAACGGATTGCCGATCATGATGCCGGCGGCAAGCGCCGTGCCCTCCCGCTCGAGACGCCGGCATTCGCCGATGAGGTCGCCGTAGCAGCCGGTGCGGGTGATCAGTTCGTCGCCGCGCACCAGAGCGGGGATGACGGCGCGCGCCACGACCGGGCGCCGCCGCCCCTGCAGCAGATCGACGAGCAGCCGCGCTGCCCGGGCGCCCGTATCGGCAAAGTCGACATGCGGATAGGTATGGTAGATCGCCATCGCATCGACCTGACGGATCATGCGGTCGGTGAGGATGCCGTGCAGGTCGAGCGAGATGACGATCGGCTTTCCCGGCCCGGCCATCCTGCGGATTTCCGCAAGCAGATAGCCTTCGGGATCCAGTTCCCCGTCCGCTCCCATCGCGCCATGCAGCGAGACGTAGATACCGTCCACATCCTCGATCCGCTCGCCGACGGCTGCGAGCAGTTCGCCCGAAAGCTGCGCCCAGCCCGATGAGGACAGGAGACCGGCGCTGCCCGCCCGGGCGGCGAAGGTCGGAACCACCTCTATGTCGCCGTTGCCCTCCAGCACCGAAAGCGCGCCCCCGATGGCCGTATTCTTGTCCCTGTGGGCAAGCAGCGCCGCGCCGCGCTCGATCTCGAAGTTCTCGTATTGCGATGGAACGGGATTGAAGGAGGATATCTCCTGCATGCATTCCACGATCAGAACCTTTTTCATCTTCAGTCTTTGCTCCGGTTTCCTTATTCTGGCGCGTCGGTTTAGCGAAAAACCGGCTTCCACTATTTTGCCAGACGCTCCATCAGCGTTCCGGCCAGTTGTATTCTTCCATGATCACCGCCAGGGCATCGCCGCGCGCCACGCGCCCGGGGCCGGCGCCGAACCAGATCATGCCGTCCTTGCGGTAGGTCAGCGTCAGCGGTTCGCAATCGACATCCTCGATGAAATGCAGATAGCCGGCGACCTCGCCGGCCCGCACTGCCTCGCCGATATAATGGGTCGGCTCGAACAGGCCGGCGCGCGGGGCAAAGACGTAGGACTCGGGATCGCGGACCATCATATGCCGCGTCGCAGCCGACCCGTCGCGCTGCACCGTGTCGGGCTCACCCTCGATGACGCCCATATGCTTCAGGAT
Source organism: Martelella sp. NC20 (assembly GCF_013459645.1). Taxonomy (NCBI): domain Bacteria; kingdom Pseudomonadati; phylum Pseudomonadota; class Alphaproteobacteria; order Hyphomicrobiales; family Aurantimonadaceae; genus Martelella; species Martelella soudanensis. The sequence goes on along the minus strand of NZ_CP054862.1, from coordinate 257,573 downwards.
ATTGTCGATGCCGCGCCGGCCGATGCGGACGCCCTCGATATTCACCCTGCCCCAGCCGCCAAGCTCGGTGCCAAGCGAAATGATGCCGCGCCGTTCGACGCAGGAGGTAAAGGTCGAGTCTTCATCAACGCCGCCGAAGACGACATTGAACGGCGCGCCGAATGCTGCTGCTGCGGCGAGCGTCTTTTCGCGGATCTGCGGATCGGACACGTGGTGCATGTTGGTCGAAAGCGCGGAATCGAAGGAATGGCCGGCTGTGTGCATGTCGACCGAGATATCGGCCATCGGCAGGATGACGCTGTCGAGGAAGTGAGCCAGCATCTGGCTGAAGCTTCCCTTCGGGTTGCCCGGAAAACAGCGATTGATGTCCCAGCCATCGATCGGCGACAGCCGGGTATCGGCCATGATCGCCGGGATATTGACGGCTGGCATCATGATGACCCGCCCCTGCACGTCTTCCGGCTTCAGGCTCTTCGCCAGCCGCGAGATCGCGATCGGACCTTCATATTCGTCGCCATGAACCCCGCCGGTCAGAAGAGCCGTCGGGCCGCGCCCGTTGTTGACGACGATGATCGGAATCTCGACCGTTCCCCAGCCGGAATTGTTGCGCGACAGCGGCGCGCGCGCATAGCCCGTCTGCCGGCCGCTCTTGTCGAAGTCGATGGTGCAGACGATCCGGCTCCTGGCCGCTGTGTCGCTCATATCGGTTTCCTGTTCAAAATGGACTTGTTTCGTATGATTGTATACTATATTGATGGCTGTCAAGGTGCCTTGGGGCGCTCGATCAGCAATTTTTCTGGAGTAGACCATGCATTCGCCCACCGACAGGCCTTCCCCCCGGCAGAACAAGGCGACCCTGCCCCCGGCGCGCATCACCGCGGTGCGCGTTGCACCGCTGCGGGGAGAAAGCCCGCAAGGCGGATGGAGCAGCGAGATTGCCGCGGAGGATTCCGTTCACGCGCTGGTGGCCGTCCATACCGATGCCGGAATTTCCGGCTATGGCAGCGTGTTCACCAATGGCCGCCTAGTCGAGGCCGCCGTCGACGTGCTGATGCCGTTGCTTGCCGACGAGAACGCCCTGGAACCGGAACGGGTGAGCGAAAAGCTCCACCAGAATACATTCTGGATGGGCCGCGGCGGCGCGATCACCCATGCGATCAGCGGCATCGACATCGCCCTCTGGGATATTCTGGGGCAGGCCACCGGTCTTTCCGTCGGGCGCTTGCTCGGCGGGCGCTACCGCGACCGGGTCCAGCCCTATTGCTCGTTGTTGATGGATGAACCGGAGCGGATGGCCGACGTGATCGCCCCCCATCGCGATCACGGTTTCCGTGCCTTCAAGATCGGCTGGGGACCGTTCGGCCGCCGCGACAACCCAAAGCTCGATGAGGCGATTGTCCGCGCGGTGCGGCAGGCCGCCGGTGACGACGCGCGCCTGTTCGTCGATGCCGGCGCCAGCGATGCCTTCTGGCCGAACGGCCTGAAATGGGCGCTCAACACCGCGCATATGCTGAAGGACTATGGCGTCGGCTGGTTCGAGGAAGCCCTGCCGCCCGACGCCCTCGACGATTTCATCGCCTTGCGCAAGGCGAGCCCCGTTCCCATAGCCGGCGGCGAGGTACTGACCCGACGGCAGGCCTATACGCCATGGCTGGTGGGCGGCGCGTTCGACATCGTCCAGCCCGACGTCACCAAGGTCGGCGGGATCAGCGAGCAACGGCGGATCGCCTGGATGGCGCAGGAATTCGGCATCCGCTATATCGGTCACGGCTGGAACACCGCGCTCGGCCTTGCCGCCGACCTGCAACTGGCTGCGGCGGTTTCCGGTTGCGATCTCGTCGAGTATATCGGCGGCAGCGCCTATGTCGACCGTCTGGCGCGCGAACCGTTCCGGCTTGACCACGAAGGCTTCCTCGCGATCCCGGACCGCCCCGGCCTCGGCATCGATCTCGACCCCGATCAGGTGGCCCGTTACACGCCGGACGCAAGCCGCTTCTTTTCCGGTTGAGCGCTTTGCCATCCGCGTCGCGCCGACGATAGCAAAAGGGAGAGGACTATGAATAACATCGATCTCAAGGGACGCAACGCGGTTGTGACCGGCGGTGCCCAGGGCATTGGACGCGCCGTGGTCGAACGATTGATCGCCTCTGGCGCGACGGTCATGATCTGGGACCGCGACGCCACGCTGGGCGAGGCCGTGGCGGCTGAAATGGGCAACGCCGCGCATTTCCTGACGGTCGACCAGACGGATTTCGACGCCGTGGCGACGGCGGCCGGGAGCACCGAAAAAATGCTCGGCGGCATCGACATTCTGGTTGCCAATGCCGGTATCGCCGGCGCCAATGCCACGGTCGCCGACTATCCGGTGGACGAATGGCATCGGATCATCGACATCAACCTCAACGGTGTCTTTCACTGCTGCAAGGCGGTCGTGCCGGGCATGATCGCCCGCGACTACGGACGCATCGTCAACGTCGCCTCCATTGCCGGCAAGGAAGGAAATCCCAATGCCGCCGCCTATTCGGCCTCGAAGGCAGGCGTCATCGCGCTCACCAAATCGCTCGGCAAGGAACTGGCGGACAGGAACATCGCGGTCAACTGCGTCACGCCCGCCGCCGCCCGCACCCGGATATTCGACCAGATGTCGCAACAGCACATCGACTACATGCTGGCGAAGATCCCGCGGGGGCGCTTTCTCGAAGTCCATGAAGCCGCGGCGATGGTCGCCTGGCTTGTCAGCGCGGAAAACAGCTTCACCACCGGCGCGGTCTTCGACTTGTCCGGGGGCCGGGCAACCTATTGAGCAACAGGTCCCTCTCATGAAACGTCCACGCATCGGTGAACCGGATACACCGATCAGATCGACCAGCCGCCGTCGATGGCATAGGCCTGTCCCGTGGTATAGGTGGCGCCGGCCAGATGGACCGCAAGTGCTGCAATCTCGTCGGGCGTGCCAAGCCGGCCCATCGGCTGGCGGGCGATGAAGGCCCGCCGGGTGGCATCGTAATCACCCTGGGCGCGCATGCGTTGCTGCAGCGACGGGCTTTCCACCGTGCCGGGGCAGATGGCGTTGCAGCGTATGCCGCGCGCCACGTAATCGGCGGCAACCGCCTTGGTGAGGCCGATCACCGCCGCCTTGGTGGTGCCATAGACGAAGCGGTTCGGCGCGCCCTTCAGGCTTGAGACCACCGATGCCATATTGATGACGCTTCCGTCGCCATGATCGAGCATGGCGGGCAGGAAGGCGCGTATCATGCGCACCATCCCCTTCACATTGAGATCGAAGGCGAGATCAAGGTCTCCCTCCGCCATATCGAGGATCGAACCCGAATGCACGATCCCCGCGCAGTTGAACAGGACATCGACCCGTCCGACCTCCCGCGCCATGCCAGCCACCGCCGCATCGTCCAGCACGTCGAGGCATTGCACCGCAATGCCCGTTACCGCGGCGAGGTCGCCGAGCAATGCCTCGTCGCGATCGGTCGCCGTCACCGAGGCGCCTGCCCGGGCGAAAGCCAGCGCACTTGCGCGCCCTATGCCCTGCCCTGCTGCGGTAACGAGTACATGCTTGCCCTTGAGCGATCCATCCATGGGTCCTTGTTCTCCCGTTCAGCCCGCGCCGCGTGTCGCCGCGAGGCGGGGATCTGTGACATCCCGCAGCCCGTCGCCCATCAGATTGAGTCCCAGAACAGCGGCGGCTATGGCAATACCCGGAAAGAATGCAATCCAGCTCGCATCCTGCAGATAATTGCGGCCTTCCGCGATGATGTTGCCGAGCGAAGGGGCCGGCGGCGGAGGACCGACGCCAAGGAAGCTCAGGATCGCCTCGGCGAGTATAGACACGGCGAAAACGAAGGTGAGCTGCACGATCAGCGGTGACAACGCATTGGCCAGAATATAGCGGAAGATGATCCGCGCATGACCGGCGCCCACCGCCATCGCCGCCTCGACATAGGGAAGCTCGCGGATCACCAGAACGCTGGACCGGACCACGCGGGCCGTGCGCGGCGTGAAGGTGACGGTCAGCGCGATCACCGCGTTCATTGTCGATGGCCCGAGCGCTGCGGCAAGCGCGATCGCTAAGAGCACGCTCGGAAACGCCATCAACCCGTCCATGACACGCATCAGCGCGTTGTCGAGCCAGCGGACATAACCGGCAAGCATGCCGAGGAACACGCCGAGAACACCCGTCATCACCACGACGGAGATGCCGATGCCGAGCGACACACGGGTGCCGTAGATGACCCGGCTCAGGATATCGCGCCCGAAGCCGTCGGTTCCGAACCAATGCGCCATGGAAGGCGGCATCAGCAGGTTGCGGTAGTCGTTCTTGTTGGGATCATAAGGCGCGATCACATCGGCGAAGACAGCCAGAAGAACGATCAGGAAGAACAGCGTGAATCCGACCTGGAACGAGCGGTGTCGTGCCAGCCGGCGCAGGAACTGCATCCATCCGCGCCGTCGCGCGCGGGCAATCTCCCGCCGCAGGGATACGGAGTTTTCGACTTCTGCTTCAACGGCCATCACGCACTCTCGGGTCAAGCCAACCATAGACGAGGTCGACCAGGATGTTGACAAAGACGAAGGTCGCGGCGGTGATCAGCAGCCCGCCCTGAATGATCGGGTAATCCCGGCGCTGGATCGCGCCGATGATCAGCCGGCCAACGCCAGGCAAGGAGAATACGGATTCGATGACGACGGCGCCGCCGAGCAGCACACCCGTCATGACCCCCACCACGGTGACAATGGGCACCAGCGCATTACGCAGGGCGTGCTTGAAGATCACGGTGCGACGGCGCATGCCCTTGGCCCGCGCCGTGCGGATATAGTCCTGGCCTAACACGTCCAGCATCGATGAACGGGTCATCCGCGCCACCACGCCCATCTGGGTGATCGCCAGCGCCAAAGCCGGCAGCGTCATCGAGCGCATCCACCCGATCACGCTTTCGCTGGCCGGCACGTAACCGCCCGTCGGCAGCCAGCCTAGCCCGACCGCGAAAACCGATATCAGGATCAGCCCGAACCAGAAATCGGGAATCGACAATCCGAACAGAGCGACCGACATCGCCCCCTGATCAAGCCAGCTGTCATGCTTGATCGCCGCCAGGATACCGAGCAGAACCCCCATAACCACCGCCAATACGAGCGCAATCCCGGCCAGCGACAACGTCACCGGCAGTCGTTCCAGCACCGCCTCGGCGACGGTCTTGTTGAGCAGATAGGATTCGCCCAGATCTCCCTGCAGCAGCCGCCCGTACCAATGAACCGCCTGCGTGAGCATCGGCTGATCGAGGCCCAGCCGTTCTCGAATCTCGGCACGCTGAGCCTCTGTGGAATCGCTGCCCGCGATCTCCGCCGTGACATCGCCCGGAACGATGGCGATGATGACGAAGCTGACCAGCGACACGACAAACAGCACCGGCAGGGCGCTCAACAGACGTCGAACCAGAAAACCAAACAATATCAATGCTCCGGTCAGTGCGGCCGCGCCGCGATGGCAGCGGGCCGGATTTCAGCCTTCCGTCGGCGATCCGGAGCAACGCCCCGGATCGTCGGAACAGATCAGTTGGATTCGATCCAGACATCATAGACCCGCGGGAACCGGAACGGCTTGAAGCCCTTCACATCGGCCGTTGAAGCCTGCATCAGCCCGGTTTCGCCAAGCTTGATGATGCCGCCGAATTCGTAGAGCCGTTCCTGGATCTCGGCGAAAACCTCCTTGCGCCCCTCGACACTGTCGGTCGAGATCAGTTCCTGATACAGCGCATCAAGTTGTTCGTCATTGGCGCGGAAGTGCGGCGCCTGCCCGGTCAGGGTGGAGATCAGGGCGGCCGGTCCGAGATAGGGCTCGATTCCCATCATCAGGGTCCAGGCGTTCCAGCCCTCGTCCTGAAGCCGAATTTTCAACGCCGTCGGCCAATCGACCTGATTGATCACCGCGTTGATGCCGACAGCCTTCAATTGCTCGGCGATGACCACCGCTGCCTTGCCGTGCTCGGGAATGGTGGAATCGGTCAGGATCGAGAACGGCTCGTTGTTGTATCCCGCCTCCTTGAGAAGCGCCTTTGCCCGTTCGGCGTCGGCCACATTGTAGCGATCCTTGCCGATGTCGCCCGCATCATAGGTCGAGCCCTCATACATCCAGCCGTGATAGAGCTGGAACAGGCCCTCGGTGGCGATCGCCATGATCTCCTCGTCGTTGAGGGCGACCTGCACAGCCTCGCGGAACTTGGGATTGTCGCCGGGCGCTTCCTTCATGTTGAAGATGAGCGTCAGGAATGCCCATGGCATGTTCTCGTAGATCTCGATGTCGCCATTGGCCGCCAGACGGCGCGCCGTGGGGACCGGAAGCTGTTCGAGCAACTGAACCTCGCCGGTCTCAAGCGCGGCAACGGCGGCGCCGGGTTCGGGGATCACCCGGAAAGTGACCGTATCGAGATAGGCGGTCTTCCTGCCGCCAAACCCGTCAATGCCGTCATAGGCCTCATTTGCGCTGTAGTCTTCGAACCGCTCCAGCTTCACGTGGCTGTCTGGAACATATTCGACGAACTTGTAGGGACCGGTCCCGATGATCTCGATTTCGTTGGGGCCCTTGACCGCCTCTTCGGCCGGGATGATGACGGCCGGCGCGCGCGGCGAGGCGAAAGCCTCGAGGAAGGTCGGAGACGGCGCCTTGAGCGTCAGGGTGACCTCGTAGGGACCGGCAACGTCGATCTTGTCGACCGGCTCCAGCATGGCCTGCGTGGCCCCGTACTTGATATAGCGTTCGAGCGATGCCTTGACGTCCTCGGCCGTCATTTCTTTGCCGTTATGGAACTTGACGCCCTGGCGCAGCGGAATGTGGTAAGTCTTGCCGTCGGGAGAGATGTCAACGGATTCCGCGAGGATCGGAATCGGCTGGATATTCTCACTGAAGCCGAACAGCGGCTCGTAGATGTTCATCGTGACGTTGCGCGATGCCTGCGAGGAGGTCACCATCGCATCGAGACTGGGAGGATTCGAACTCTGAACGACAACGAGATCTCCCCCTGCCGTTTGTGCCCCGGCCGTGACCGGCGACAATCCCACCAGTGCCGCAACGGTCGCCGCCATTAAACTATGCCAAACTCTGCCCATCCGATCTGCTTTTGCCATTTTTAATTTCCCTCTGTTATGTGATGTTTCAGGCATTCAAGTGCAGGCATGCCAGCGTTTCCGGGAAAACGGAGGGGTATCGCTTTGCACTTATCGTATAATAGTATACGATTTTAGAGAGGCAAGCAAGAAGCGTGAGAACATGACCATGTCCATAGACCAAGCCAACTCCAGCAAGGGCAACCTGCCGAAGCTTCTGCCGCTTGAGGCGAAGACCCTGGTCGACCAGGTTGTCGATGCGATCGTCGAGGCGACCGCGACAGGCGTGTTCCTGCCCGGCGACCGCGTCGTCGAGGCCGAAGTCGCCCGTTCGCTGAACGTCAGCCGCGTCCCGGTGCGTGAGGCGCTGCGCATTCTGGAGAGCCAGGGTATTGTTGAAAATACGCGCTATCGCGGCATGCGTCTGATGGACGTCAGCATTGATAGGCTCGAGAAGATCCTGAAGGTGCGTACCGCGCTCGAAACGCTCGCCGCGCGGGAGGTTCTCGACCTGATGCAGGAAGACCCCTCGCTCATCGAACCCCTGGAGGAGGTGGTGCGGCAGTTACATGTGGCGATGAAGAACCAGGATTCCTACGGCGTCGCCCGCCTTGACACCGAATTTCACCGCACGCTTTGCCGCCTGTCCGGCAATGACGTGCTGCTGCGTATGTGGGAACCGCTGTCGCGCCAGTTGACCATCATCTTCGGCCTGTCGACCCTGCAAAAAGAACTCCACATGATCGTCGAGGAACATGACGAGCTGCTGGCGAAACTGAAGGCAAGGGATGAGGAACAGTTCATCGATCTGATGAGGGTACACATTCTCGAATACTCGCGCGCGCTGGACTATGAAGGGCTGGTAACGGCGCGCCGAAGCGAACGCGACAAGGGGCAGAAAGAGCTCAAGACCTGAACATTCTGCCGCGCAACACCCGCTCACAGGGCCGCATTCGTGGCACATGCTGCCCATTGGTTCGGCTCGCTTCCCTGCGATGTACCTGCCTTGGGTTGGCCTGTTCCTCGAACGAGGAGACGGACCATGCGGAACTTTCTGCCTTGCAAGGAAGCCGACGTCACTCGGCTTTGTCGCCTTGATCAGGCATCCTGCGGCAACTGCAGGGCGCGTTCCTCCAGGAATTCGGACAGTCCGAAGGGGCCGTTTTCACGGCCATAGCCGGAGTGTCTGAAGCCGCCGAATGGGGCGTCCAGGTTGAAGGGCGCGCCGTTGATATCGATCTGTCCGGTTTCCATGCGCGCAGCGAAGTCTTGCGCCCTCGCCTCATCCAGCGACCAGACCGCGCCAGCCAGCCCATACCTGGTTCCGTTGGCAATCGCCAGTGCCTCGTCCTCATCGCGATAGCAGATGATCGACAATACGGGCCCGAAGATCTCCTCCTGGGCGATGTCGCTTGCGGGATCGACCCTTCCGAACACTGTCGCGCGTACGAAGTGGCCGGGGCCGTCAACCGGTTCGAGACCGCCTGCAACCAGCTCCGCGCCGCTCTCGATCCCCTTGCCGATATAGTCGAGCACCCTGTGTTTCTGGCGTTCGGAAACCAGCGGGCCAAGCCGGGTCTGATCGTCGACCGGGTCGCCGGGGACGAAGCGGCTCGCCGCCTTTGCAGCGATCGCCTTCGCCTCTTCATAGCGGCTTTCCGGCACCAGCAGGCGCGTCAGCGCCGAACAGGTCTGTCCGCCGTTCAAAAAGCAGGCATTGACGGTGTTCTTGACGGCGCGCTCCAGGTCGCCGTCCTCGAGAATGACGGCGGCGGACTTGCCCCCGAGTTCCAGCGACACCCGCGTCAGGTTTTCGGCCGCAAGCCGGGCGATCCGTTTGCCGACGGCAGTGGAGCCGGTAAACGAGATCATGTCGACTCCCGAGTTCGTCACCAGCGCCTCGCCGACGCTTTCACCATTTCCGACCACGAGATTGAACACGCCGGCGGGCAGGCCGGCCTGGTCAAGCACCTCGGCAAGCAGGAAGGCGCTGAGCGGCGCCACCTCGGAGGGTTTCAGGACGACCGTGCAGCCGGCGGCAAGGGCAGCCGCGACTTTCGCCGTTACCTGGTGCAGCGGATAGTTCCAGGGTGTAATGCACGCAACCACGCCGACGGGAACCTCAAGAATGCGCGAATTTGCGAGCCGGGTCTCGAAGGCATGGGTTTTGGCGCGCTCGGCATAGCGTTTCCAAGCCTCGATCGGCAATCCTGCCTGAATCGCCCGGCTCATCTTGATCGGCATGCCGACTTCGTTCGTGATCAGCTGCGCGATGTCCTCGCGGCGTCCCTCAAGCAGTTCGGCGGCGCACGCAAGGATGGCACCGCGCTCGGCACCGGAGGTTGCAGACCACGCCGCAAACGCGCCGCGCGCGGCGCTGACGGCCTTGGCGACGTCGGCGGGAATACCGGCGGGCACTCTGCCCACCGGTTTCAGGTTCGTGGGACTGGCGATAACGAATTCGCCCGTTCCTTCGGGGGGTACCCAGGCGCCGCCGATGTAGAAGCTGTCGTAATTCATCATCTCGTCCTCCTTTTCGATGCAGCGTCAGATCAGCCTTCGTAGACCCAGGGCTCGATCGGCGTTTTCGACATGCATTCGGCGCCGTCCTCGGTGATCACCCAGGCGCGCTCGTAACGCAGACCGCCGACGCCTGGCAGGTTGCAGGTGAGCGCGATGATTTCCATGAAACCGGGCTCCATCACGTAGTCGGGTTCGCTGACATATTCCATCGCGAAGTCGGTGAAGGACGGATACCACTCGTTGCCAAAAGCGCCGATGCCGTGGCCGAAACCGCGGATCATGTCTCCCCAGCCCTTCTCAACCGTGAAGCGGCGGACATCGCTTGCAACATCACCGATCGTGCGGCCTGGTTTCAGGGCTGCGGTCAGATAGTTGCAGCTTTCCACATAGGCATCGATCAACTGCTGCTGCTCAGCCGTCGGTTTGCCCATGATCGCGTTGTGGGACACATCGCCGAGCATCATTTCATACATGGCGTGCAGATCGATCAGCAGGAATTCGCCGCGCTGTACAACCTTGCGGGTCGACGGCGTGCAGGCGCCGGTCCAGGTTCGGTGGCCGGAGGCGATTTCCTGGCCGCCGGTAAACGTCCAGGCAAACTCGCTGCCGAGGTCGCGCGCAGCCTGCTCGCCAATGCCGGCGATCTCGGTCTCGGCCATGCCCGGGCGCGCCCTGCGGCGAACGGCTTCCTGGGCGGCATCGGTGATGGCGGTTGCCTGACGCATCAGGGCAATCTGCTCCGGCTCCTTGATCAGCATCAGCCGGTCGATCGGCGTGGTCAGATTGGTCAGTTCGGCATCGTGCAGGGCGCTTTCGAGTGTGCTGTATTCGTGCTTGGTGATCATGCCCTCCGGCAGATACCAGGAATAGCCGTCCTCGACCGCGACCCGGCCGTTCTGCAGGCCGAGTTCGCGGATACGGCGCACGGCCATCTCGATCATAGAATGGCGGCCATAGCCGGTAACATTCTCGAGCCAACCCTCGGCGAGAACGCGCGGCGCATCCATGTTGACGGTAATGAGCTGGATCTCGCCAACGGCGGGAACGATCACAACACTGCGCCACGGCACGAAGGCGCCGGACATGTGGGTGATGGTTTTCAGCCGGGTGCCGACCAATACATCCACGCCTTCGTCGCGCAGCATGGCCTGGAAGCGTCCAAGACGCTTCTGAAAATCGATATGAACCTGCATTGATTGAACTCCTGGTATGCTTAAAGGTTATTCTTCAGTTCACGCTTCAGGATCTTGCCGGAAGCATTTTTCGGGAGAGAGGAAACGAATTCGACGCGGCTCGGGCGCTTGAAGCCGGCGAGCCGTTCAGAGCAGTAGGCGATCACGTCTTCGGCGCGCGGGCCGGTCTTGCCGGCGGGCACAACAACGGCCACCACCATTTCACCCCAGATCGGGTCGGGCATGCCCACCACCGCGCATTCGAGAATGCCGGGGTGGCTCGAGAGCACGTCTTCGATTTCTCGCGGATAGACGTTTTCGCCGCCGCTGATGATCAGGTCGGACTTGCGGTCAACGATGTAGACGAAGCCCTCGTCGTCCATCCGGCCGAGATCGCCGGCGGTGAACCAGCCATTGTCAAGAACCGCAGCGGTGCGGGCCTCGTCCTTGTAGTAGGCATCGAAGCGCCCTTCACAGCGCGAGAACACCTCGCCGATCTCGCCGGCGCGAAGGGGATGGCCCAGTTCGTCGCGGATCTGGACTTCGGCGCCGAAACAGGGCTGGCCACAGCAGCGTTCCTTGCGCCATTGGTCCTCCGGGTGCAGCACGGTGATGAAGCCGCTTTCGCTGGCGCCGTAGAACTCGTGGAGCACCGGCCCCATAACCTCCATGACGCAGGCTTTCGTCGCGGTCGAAAGCGCCGCCCCGCCGGTGACCACCGAGCGCAATGCGGAAAAGTCGGTTTCTTCGAAACGCGGCTCCTGCATCAGCAGGTTCAGCATGGTCGGCACCATGAAGGTCGCCGTGATCTCTTGCCTCTCGATGGTCTCGAGGACACGGGCTGCTTTGAATTCCGGTTCAATGTAGATGCCGCCGCCGGCCTGCAACACCATGAGGGGCATGAAATGCACCCCGTGGAAGAACGGCGAAAGCGCCAGAAAGCGGTCGTGGCGGGTGTAGCCGAACTCGATGATGCCGGCCCATATGCACATGGCCGTGCGCTGGAAGGAGCGGTGGAGGCCCTTGGGGTTTCCGGTTGTGCCGGAGGTGTACATCATCCAGAAAGGCGCCTGCGGATCGACCGCTATCGCCGGATCGGTGTCGTCTCCGGCCTCCATCAGGCTTGCCCAGGAACAGGCATCATCGATGACGGGATTTCCGATCACCAGAACATGCTCGACTTTGGAAAAGAGTGCCCGATGGGCCGCGATCTCGTGCTGGGCGCTTTCGCCGATGACGAGAAAACGGGCTTCGGAGTGATCCAGCAACACGGCCATCTCCGTCGTTCTAAGCCAGAAGTTTAGCGTGACAAGGCGCATGCCGAGCCGGGCGGCGACATGGAAAACTTCCATGTATTCGATCGAATTGCGCGCATAGACGGCAATGGCATCGCCGGACCGGACACCCATGGAGAGAAGGCCATTGGCAAGCCGGCTTGTTCGCGCGTTCAGTTCTGAAAAGGTCAACTGCCGCTGCGCATCGGCAAGGCAGACGGCGTCCGGCCATTTGACGGCATTGGCGGCAAGCGCGTCGGAAAGTGTCAGCATGGATTTACCTCAAAGTCCCAAATAGGCCTTGCGCAGGCCGTCATCGTTGAGAAGATGCTCGCTGCTGCCGGCCATCACGATCCGGCCGTGCTCGATGACGTAGCCACGCGATGCGAGCTTGAGCGATCGTTTCACGTCCTGTTCGACGAGCAGGATCGTCACGCCCTCGCGGTTGATCGCCGGCAGTTTGGCGAAGATGTCCTTGACCATGACCGGCGCAAGCCCGATCGACGGTTCGTCGAGCAGCAGCAGTTTCGGCGAGGTCATCAGCGCACGGCCGATCGCCAGCATCTGCTGTTCGCCGCCGCTGAAGGAGCGCGCGAGTTGGTGCCGCCTTTCCTTCAGTCGTGGGAACAGCGAATAGATCCACTCGAGATTGTTGCGGGTTCTGTTCCTGTCTTTCAGGATGTCGCCGCCGACGAAGAGGTTTTCCTCGACATTCATGTGCGGGAAGAGCCGACGGCCCTCCATCACCTGTGCGATCCCGAGCCGGGCGATCTGGTGGGCGGGTTTTCCGGAGATGACCTCGCCCGTGAACCGTATCTCCCCGGCCATTGCGGGCAGCGTGCCCATGACCGTGCGGATCAGCGTGGTCTTGCCCGCGCCATTGGCGCCGAGAATGCTGACGATCTCGCCGGTTGCGACCGACAGCGAGATATCTTCCAGTATGCGGATATCTCCATAGCCGGAATGGAGTTGTTTGATTTCGAGGATGTCAGTCATCGTCTCCTCCCAGATAAGCCGCGATCACCGTCGGGTCGGCGGCGACATCGGCCGGCAACCCGTCGCCGATCTTGACGCCGTGATGCAACACGACGATGCGGTCGGAAACGCTCATCACCGCATGCATGTTATGCTCAATCAGCAGCACGGCGAGCCCGTCTGCCGCGAGGTTGCGCAGCAAGTCGAGCATTGCGCCGGTCTCCACCGTGGTCAGTCCTGCCATCACCTCGTCAAGCAGCAGGATGCGCGGTTCGGTAGCGAGAGCTTTGGCCACTTCCAGCCGCTTGCGCCCGGCAAGCGTCAGTGTTCGGGCGCGTTGGGTGGCACGGCTGACAAGGCCGACCCGCTCCAGCACGGCCATGGCCCGCCGCTCGGCCTCTTGATGGCCGGGATGGCGCAGGAACGCACCGATCGCTACGTTTTCCAGCACCGTCATGTCGCCGAAGGGACGGACGATCTGGAATGTCCGGCAAAGGCCCTGTCGGCATATGGCCGGCGGGGAAAGCCTGTCGATCGACTTACCATCGAAATAGACGCTGCCGCGAGTAGCACGGAGGAAACCGGATGCGATCGAGAACAAGGTGGTCTTGCCGGCGCCATTGGGGCCGATCAAGCCTACAATCTCGCCATTCCCGACCTCGAAGGACATGTCCCTGATGGCTGGCAACCCGCCGAAGGTTTTGGCAACATTGCGAAATTCAAGCAGCGCCATCATTCTTCTCCATGGAGGGTTTTGCATTTGAACGGGAAAGTGACGCGGCGATGCGGCCGAGGATGGCGACGAGGCCGCGCGGTTCAAAGGCGATGACGAGCATCAGGATCAGGCCGTAGAGCAGCATGTCCGCGCCGACGATGCCGCCGGTGAAACGGCGGGCCGCCTCCTCGCCGAGAAGCAGCAGGGTGGCGCCGAGCATCGGCCCCCAGAGCGTGCCTCTCCCGCCAATGATGCAGACGACAGCGATCTGGACGCTGAGCGCGACGCCGAAGACCTTCTCCGGGCTGATGAACAGCACGAACTGGGCGTAGAACGTGCCGCCGATCGCGGTCATGGCAGCACTCAGCACATAGGCCATGAGCTTGTAGCGCCCGACGTTGACGCCAAGCGCGAGAGCGGCCTCCTGGTCATTGCGGATCGCCGTCAGATAGGCGCCGAAACGCGAGTGCAGCACTGCGCGATTAATCAGGAAGGCAGCCGCGACCATAACGACCGCCACGGCGTAATAGAACTCCTTACGCGTGTGCTGGAACAACAGGGGAGCGTCGCGCATCAGCGTCACTTCCAGTCCGCGCGGACCGCCGAGCAGGCCATGGGTATTTTCCACGATGATGCGCAGCACCATTGTGGCGGCAATCGTCGCCAGGGCGAAATAGGCGCCGCGCAGCCTGAAGCAGGGCAGGCCGATGACGGCGGCGATCGCACCGGCAATAACTGCACCGGCAAGCATGCCGATCCACGGAGTGAGACCGAAATCGATGAACAGCACGGTCGACGTGTAGGCGCCGATCCCGAACCAGGCCGCATGGCCGAGCGAGAGCTGGCCGCCGATCCCGCCGATCAGGTTCCAGGCATAGGCGAGATAGGCGTAGAGCAGAACCAGAATGACGATGGACAGCCAGTAGGGGTTGGAAAAGACGAAGGGGATGCCAAGTACGAGAACAGCGCCAAGGCCCCACGCAAGCAGTTTTGATGGCATGGTCATTCGCGCTCCAGTCCGAACAGGCCCGCCGGCCGGATGTAGAGCACGGCGAGGAATACGATGAAGATCAGGGCTTCGGCGAAGGATACCGGCACAAATTGCGCGCCGACGGATTCGAGAATGCCTATGATGATTCCGCCCCAGAAGGCGCCGCCGATGGAGCCCATGCCGCCGAGCACGACGATGATGAAGGCGCGCAGGCCGAAAATATCGCCGACGAAGGGGTTGACCGGATAAAGCGGCACCAGCAGGCAGCCGGCGACGCCGACGACCGCGAGCCCGATCGCGAAGGACACCTGGTAGACATGGGTGCTGTCGATGCCGAGCACGCTTGCTGCTTCCCGGTCCTGGCCGGTCGCGCGGATCATGCGACCGCTGCGGGTTTTGCCGAGATAGAGGATCACGCCGATCGTCACCAGTGTGGCGATGACGAAGCCAGCGATCTGCGGCAGCGAGAAGATCAGGTCTCCGATCAGAACGATCTCGTTTGACCAGTTGCCGGACATGACCTGGTAATCCGGTCCGGCAATCATCAGGAACAGATGATCGAGGAATATCCAGAGCCCGGTGGTGAAGATCAGCACCCCGATCGGTTCACGGGTCGCTTCCTTACGGTAGATCGGCTCGATCATGAAACGCTGGATGTAATAACCGGCGACGAACAGTATGGCTGCGACAGGAATGATCACGGCGAGCGGATGCAGCCCAAGGCTCCTTGTCGCCCAGACCGCGATATACATCGCGATCATCAGAAACGAGCCATGGGCGAAGTTGATGATTTTCATCACGCCGAACTGGAGACTGAGCCCGAGCGCAATCAGCCCGTAGACAGCGCCGCTCGCGATTCCGTTGAGGAGCGCCTGAAGTAATATGGTCGACATCGATCGGCCCTCGAAATGAGTGTCTGATGCAGGAGCCGCCCTCCGCTTGAAGGGCGGCGATGCTGACTGTAGATCGGATGAGATCAGTTGACGGCCTTGCCGACGGGCCACTTCATCTCGTAGCCGGGAGCTGCCACTTGCTCTGGCCACACGGTCCGGTAGACACCCTCCGAAATCTGCTGGACAACGAAGCGCTTTTTGGTGTTTTGCCCCTTCTCGTCGAACACCACGTCGTAGCCGAGCAACTGTGCGACATCATTGCCTTCGAAACGCGTTTGGGCGAGCGCATCGCGAATTGCATCCGGATCAGTGGAACCGGCGCGCTCGAGGGCATCCTTGAGGATCCAGACGACAGAATAGGCGACGACCGAGAATTCTGACGGTTCAGTGTCGTATGCTGCGACATAACTGTCCCAGAAATCCTTGGCGAAGGGGGTATTGATGGTCGATTCGTAGCCGGCCCAGCCATTGGTGCTGACAATGCCTTCCGTTCCCGCCTCGCCGACGGAGGGAATGAATGTCGGGTCGACCTGGCCGGCGCCGCTGCCGATCACGGCCTTGGCGTCGATCTGCATCTGCGCGATCAGCTTGTGAAGCTGGATGGCGTCGGCGGCATAGGCTGTGACCGAAATCACGTCGGGCTTGCGGCCCTTCACCTTCAGGACCAGCGGCCTGAGGTCCGGCGCATTGGCAGGGTAGGATTCATCAAGCACGATCTCGATCCCGGCTTCATCGAAGCGCTGGCGGAGGCGCTGTGCCAGATCCTGACCCCAATCGGTGTTTTCATAGACGATCGCTGCGGTTTTCGCCGGGTCGCCTGTCGTCTCGTTCGCCCAGGTCACGAAATCGACGACGCTGTCGGCATTGCCTGAAGACGGAACCTGCGTGGGGCGGAACACATATTTGTAGCCGCGCTCGGTGATGTCGGCCTTGGCTGCCAGATCAACGATCCACGGAACGCCGTATTTTTCGGCAACAGCCGTGGCCGGGAAGGTGACCGAGCTCTGAAAGGCGCCGATCATGACCGAGACGTCCTCGACGGTGATCAGCCTCTCGGCCTCGGTGAGGGCAACCTTCGGGTCGCCGCGCGAGTCAACTTCGAGAAGCTCGATCGGGGCGCCGTCGAGCGAGGCAATGCCGCCGGCAGCGTTGATCTGCTCGACGGCCATGTGGGTTGCCCTGCTCATCTCCTGGCCGATCGAGGCTGCGGCGCCACCCGAAAGCGGGATGATATAGCCGACCTTGACGGGGTCGGCTGCGGTCGCTGGCAGGGTGCCGGCAACGACGCCGAGCGCCGAAAGCGCACCGGATGCGAGTAATTTCCGAAAACCGTTCATGTTTCAATCTCCTCCTGCTCTTCGCGAAATATGACATTGGTGTCAGCATCTAATTCGCTTGTACCAATGTAAATATCGAAGAGTGACGAATGGATAACTGACACTGATGTCAGTGTCAATTGGAACCTAACGAAATCAATTGTCCGAACATGGCGTCGGCACGCCAATAGCAGGAATATTAAGGAGAAATTTCCCGACACCGGCTCGGGTTTGCGATTGAAACGAGGTGACATAAATGTCAGTGTTCATCGCAAGCGCGCGACCATAACCGAACAACGGAAACACCATTGAAACAACCAGCACACGCCAAGCCCGAGCGCGGCTCGAGCCATGACACCGAGACCCTCATCCTTCAGGCGGCGGAAACGGTCTTCTCGCAGAAAGGCTACTTCGGCACCACAGTCGCCGACATCGTTGAACGGGCTGGAGTCAGCAGGGGAGCGTTCTATCTCTATTTCAAGAATCGCAACGAGGTGTTCTCGGCGATTCTTGCGACCGTTGTGGGGGAGATGTTCATGCTGTCTTCCTCGCGCCAGTCGGGCACGCCGCAGCAACGCGTCGAAAATGCCAACCGCACCTATATGGAGATGTTCTATCGCCACCGGGCCTTCATGCGCAGCGTCATTCAGGTCGCCACCTTCGATACCGAAGTGGCGGAAACCCTGAACGAACTGCGCGGGAAGTTCATCAACCGCGTTCGCGAACATATCGAACGCGGCGTTGAAAGCGGAAAATGCCATGATGTCGACCCGGACATTGCATCGTTCCTGCTGGTGATTATGGTCGAGTTTACATCTTACAGCTGGCTTTCTTTCGACTGGCAGCCGAAATCCGGCGATTTCGATTTCGACAAGGTTGTGAAGGAAGCAAGCAGCATATGGAGCCGTGCCGTGTACAAGGCGCCCGAAGGGGATGCTGCGCCTGGAAACGAAACCTGAATATCCCGCGCGGGCTTTTCGGCCAGAGCATTTCACAATGGCAGATCAACAGGATGATCTCGAGGTTGTCTAGAATTGGATCTGTTTGAGTGACGGTCGGATTTTATGCATCGATGAACCTGCCGTCTCTCTGGCCGCAGAGATTCCGCCAGACTAGCCCCTCGGGCGACTAAACGGCATCGCCCGAGGGTCTAGATTCTTTATTTTGGCGCGTCGGGTTAACGAGAAACCGGATTCCACTTTTTCGCCCGACGCGCTAACTCTTAGGAAACCATAGGTCCGGAATCATGAATTGACTTCGGCTGAAAGCCGCCTTTGCTCGCCGAAAAAGCCCAAAATTGCGAGGCCTCTGTCTACTCTTCTAACAGACGTTCTCTGAACCAGCGCGCGAGTTCCTCTTCTCCGATCACGCCGCCAGCAACCCCTTCCATCAACTGGATTGCTTCGGCGGGCTGAAAGCTAAGCCGGTATCCGTTATCAGCAAGAAAAAGACGCGCCGCGATCCATGCCGTGCGTTTGTTGCCATCCATGAAACCATGGTTCTTGGCGAGACCGAAGGCATAGGCTGCGGCAAGGTCTGACGCGTCCGGCGTGCCATACGCGGCCAGATTCTGCGGACGGGCCAAGGCGCTTTCTATCCCGTCAGCATTACGGATGCCCTCGGAACCGCCATGTTCCGACAGCTGCCTGTCGTGAACCGCATATATGACAGCCGGTTCGATCCACCGCCAAGTCTTCATTGCGACACCCGTCATTTTGCCAGCGCGCGCAATACCTCGCGGTCGTCGTGCATGATTTCGTCGGCGAGTTCCATCTGGCGGACGAATTCGGGATTATAGGGCGTAAGGCGATAGCCTCCATCGGCTGTTTCGGTCAGATAGAGGGTGTCGCCCTTCTTGACCTTCAGATGGGCCATTATTTCCTTGGTGAGGATGACGCCGGACGATGCGCCAACCGTTGTAATCTTCACACTCTGCATAGCTGCAACCTCTCTATATAATGATTATTATATAGAAGCTCGCTCATCTTCAATCAATAGCAGGAAAGCCCGCGGCAAGGTTCGAGGCCTTTCTGTTATTCGAGTGTTGGTTTCGACCGAGCAAGGCGAATGTCTGGGCTGACGAGCGGGCAGCATTGATGGCATTGCCACCCGCCTTTGCCGGCTTCGTCGGGCAAAGCAAACGCGTCTCACCGACCCGCCTGATTACCTTCGAACGAAACCGCTACAGCGTGCCGGCGGCTTTTGCGAAACCGGCCGGTCAGCCTGCGGATTTCTCCCGCGCGCCTGGCCGTTGCGGCCGAGGGGAATGACCTGATCACAGCAATAACCGTGATTTCTCCGGGCATGCCCCTTAACCGGGCCGATGGCGCCGCTCTCAAGTCTTCGCTTTCTCCTGACTCGCGGGCCCGGTCTCGCACGGCCCAGATGCATGCCAAGGATGTGGAGAATTTTCACGAGTTGACTCATGCATCATATATGATACATCATGGATCAGTGGAGGAAATCGGGATGGAATCGAATTGGGCTTTCTTTGCGGATGTTGCCGTCTTCGGTGCGCCGTCCCGCTATGTTCAGGGCGCTGGCGCCGTGCGCCATATTGGCGAACTGGCGCGCCGTTTGGGCGATAGCGCCGTGCTGGTGACGGACCCGGTCATCCTTGAGCTTTATGGCGAGCAGATTTCCGCTCTTCTGCTGGAGGCCGGGCTTCACAATGTCAGCCTCACCTTTGATGGTGCACTTGGTCCCGACACTGCGTCGGACCTCGAAAGCCAGATGCCCGACCTTCAGTGGCCGGTGGTGCTTGCCTGCGGCGGCGGACGTGCGATCGATGCGGGCAAGGCGCTCGTGGAGCGCATCAACGCGCCGCTGGTGACGATCCCGACGGCGGCATCAAACGATGCGCCGACCAGCAAAAATTTCGTTCTCTACGACAAGGATCACAAGCTTCTGGAAGTGCGGCATCTGACGCGCAATCCCGATTGCGTCCTGATCGACACCGAAATTCTGTCGCGGGCGCCGAAGCACTTCTTCGCCGCCGGACTGGGCGATGCGCTCAGCAAGGCCGTCGAAGCGCGCGCCTGCGCTGCAGTGGGTGGTCGCAACATGTTTGCCGCGCGTCCGACGCGGACTGCTCTTGCCATCGCCGAAGCCTGTGAGGCCGTTCTGCTGGAGCATGGCGCAGCCGCCTATGATGCCGCCGGCGGCGGAAAGGTAACGCCCTCCTTCGAGGCGGCAATCGAGGCGATGATCCTGATGGCGGGCCTGGGCTTCGAGAGCGGCGGATTGTCTGTGGCGCATGCCATGACCCGAGGCCTGTCGCTGGTTCCCGGCGCACGCACCGCGCAGCACGGTCTGCAGGTCGCCTATGGAACGACGGTCCAGTGTGAACTGGAGGGCCGCAAGATGCCGGACGCGCTGCTGGCGATCTATCGTCATGTCGGGCTTCCCCTCAGTTTCCATGCTCTTGCAGGGCGTGATCTGACGGATGCCGACATTGAGACAATTACCGAGGCAACACTGCCTGTGCCGCATATGCGCAACTTCCCCCATGAAGTATCGGAAGCCGGTTTCCGGGATGCTTTGTCGCAGATCGAAAGCCGTAACGGACTGCTAAAGACCGAGTTGTGAGATCTTTGACATAGGCAACGAAGCCGACCCGCTATGGCGGGCCTTCGTCGGAGAAATACGCGTGTCGACTATTGGAGAACCTCGCATCGCAGCGGCCCGCTGCCGCTTTGTTCAAGTTGCCATGATCGGAGCAGAGATGAAGCCGCGCATTGCAACCGACGTGGTTTCGTCCGGGGTGAAGCGAGCACCAGAAAGGAAAGCGAGATGACGAACACGGTGATGCGCAGGATCGGTTTCTGGCCGCGCTCGGCGTTGCGCACGGTTATGGAAGTGCCAGCCTATCCGACGCTGATCGTGCTGATCATCCTTGCCTGGATCGTCCAGCCGCGACTGCTGACGCTGCCGTTTCTAATGATTGTCCTGCGGCAGGCTGCCCCGCTGGGTGTGCTGGCGCTCGGACAGCTTCACCCGATGATCGGGCGGTCCATCGATATGTCGATCGGCGGTGTCATCGCCCTTTGCAACGTGCTTCTGGCCATGCCCATGATCGCCAACGGGCCCGCTGCCGGATCGGTGCTGCTGCCGCTGGCTGTTGGCGGACTGGTGGGTCTTGCCAATGCCTTTTTGATCGCGCGGCTGCGCGCATCCGCCGTTGTCGTCACGCTCGGCATGTCGATCGTGCTGGTCGGCATCAGCTATATCGTCAGCGGCGGTGCGCCGGGCGGCGAGGTTAACGCGGTGATCGAATGGCTCGGTTCGGGCCGGTGGGGTCGTTTCCCCATTGCCGGCGCTGTGCTGTTCGCGCTCACCGCGCTGTGCTGGTTCGCTCTGAAGAAGGGCGTGTTCGGCCACGGACTCTATGCGCTCGGCTCAAGCTTCGGGGCAGCCTTTCTCGGCGGCGTTCCGGTCAACAGGTCGCTGGTCATGGCCCATGTCGCAGGCGGTCTTCTGGCCGGCGTCGCCGCTATCCTTCTGACCGGCTACATCGGCACGGGCACGCTGAACCTCGGCGCCGATCTGGTTCTGGCCTCGGTTGCAGCCGTGGTGCTGGGAGGCACCAGTTTCGGTGGCGGCACTGGCGGTGCGCTCGGCGCACTGGCCGGCGCTCTGGCGCTGACCTTCCTTGCCAACCTGCTGACGGGCATGGGCGTCGGCAAGCCGGCGCAGTTGATCATCCAGGGCGCAATCATCGTGGTCGCGGCAGGGCTTGCCAAGCGACGGTCTCATTAGCCTGGCCCCCGGGTCCGGTAATCAAAGCGCCGTCGGCGCATCAAAGGGAGAGAGAAAATGAAAATGCATTCGTTCAAACTGCTGCTCGGCGTTTCTGCGCTGGCCTTTATCGGGAGCGGCGCGATCGCGCAGGACGTCCCCGCCCTCAACCCGGCGCTTGAGCCGCTCGAAGGCAGCGCCGAGGTGACTGGCATGGAAGTCGACAAGGACGCCTTCGTTCTCGGCCTCAGCAATATTTCGGTCGTCAACACCTGGCGGGTTCAGATGATCGAAGAAGCAATTCATGAAGCTGAAATCCAGCCGGCGGTTTCCGAAATGATCGTGACCGACGCGGGCGGCGATGTCAGCAAGCAGGTCTCCGACATCGAGGATCTGGTTTCGCGCGGCATTGACGCCCTCCTGGTCGCTCCGGGTTCAGAAGTAGCGCTCAACGGCGTGCTGCAGAGCGTTTATGATGCCGGTATTCCGGTCATCATCTTCTCCTCCAATGCAACGCCGGATGACTACACCGTCAAGATCCTCGGCGACGACGTCGATTTCGGTCGCGCCGGCGCACAGTTTCTGGCCGACACGCTGGACGGCAAGGGCAATGTGATCGCTATCCGCGGCATTTCCGGGAATTCGATTGAAAATGACCGCTGGAAGGGTGTCGAGGAAGTCTTCGCCAACTATCCCGATATCAAAGTGATCGACGAAGGCTTTGCCGACTGGGCCTACGACAAGGGCAAACAGGTGTGCGAGTCGCTTCTGGTCGCCCATTCGGATGTCGACGCGATCTGGTCGTCCGGCGGCGCCATGACCCAGGCCTGCGCCGAGGTGATCGAGGATTACGGCCTGCCGATGATCCCGATGACCGGTGAAGGCAATAACGGCTTCCTGCGCATCTGGCAGGAAATGGACCTGGATACGGTCGCGCCGCAATACCCGACCTGGTTCGGCCAGCAGGCCGTCATCGCCGCCGTGCGTCTGCTCGAAGGCGAGACCGTCTATCATGACTATGCGCTGCGTCCCACGCCGATCACCAAGGAAACCATTGCCGAATACTACCGTCCGGACCTCAATGACTCCTACTGGGTCGGCTCCAGCCTGCCGGACGAAACCCTCGTCGAGATCTACGGCAAGTAACAGGCTCGGAGGGCGCTATGCTTCTGGAAGCGATAGACATCGAAAAGTCCTTCGGGCCGGTGCAGGCCCTGAAAGGGGTCTCGCTTGCCCTGCGTGAGGGCTCGGTTCATGCCGTGCTCGGTGAAAACGGGGCTGGCAAGTCCACTTTGATGAAAATCTTTTCCGGCGTTTACGCGCCCTCCGGCGGTGATTTTCGTATCAAGGGAGAGGCCGTGCGGTTTGCCAATGCCGAACAGGCACGGGCCGCGGGCATCTCCACGATTTTTCAGGAATTCATCCTGTTGCCAAACCTGTCCGTTGCCGAGAACCTTTATCTTGGCAACGAACCCCGCAACCGCTTCGGCGGGATCGACCGCGCCCGCATGCGCCGCGATGCCGCCGCCATTCTCGATGAAATGGGTCTTTCCATCGACCCCGACGTGGTCACCGGCAGCCTCAGGGTCGCCGATCAGCAGATGGTGGAAATCGCCAAGGGCATGATCCGCGATGCCGATATTTTCGTGTTCGACGAACCGACGGCGGCACTTGGCGATCGCGAGGCCGAAAAGCTCTTCGGCTTCATCCGCGATCTGCAGGCCCGCGGCAAAGGCATCCTCTACATCTCGCACCGTCTTCCGGAACTGTTTGAACTCTGCGATGAGGTGACGGTTCTGAAAGATGGTCAGTTCGCCGGCCATTTCATGATGAAGGATGTGACCGACGACCAGTTGATCGCGACCATGGTCGGTCGCGACCTTGAACAACTTTATCCGCCGCGCTCCTCACGCGGCCTCAATCAGGATCCGATGCTGGAACTGAAGAATGTGAAGGTCGAAGGACTGAAAGGCCCGGTAAACTTTCATGTCGGCGCCCATGAGATCGTCGGGCTCGCGGGTCTCGAAGGTCAGGGCCAGATCGAGGTCACCCGCGCCATCTTCGAAGGGCATACGCTGGTCGATGGCGACATCCTGTTTGATGGCGCGCCCTTCGATCATTCCGGCCCCATGGGCGGCATCAGGGCCGGCATCGGGCTGATCCCGGAAGACCGCAAGGCGGAAGGGCTTCTTCTGTCTCTCGGCGTCGACCGGAACATTTCGCTTGGTCTGCTGCCGGGACGCAGCCTGTTCGGACTGGCGCCGATGCCGACGCCCAAGATCGAAAAGCTGATCGAGCGGCTGAATGTGCGCATGCGCGGTCCAACTCAGCCGATCGGCGAACTGTCCGGCGGCAACCAGCAAAAGGCGCTACTGGCGCGCTGGCTGCTGCGCGGCGTGAGTTTCCTGATCTGCGAAGAGCCGACCAGAGGCGTCGACATCGGCGCGAAATCCGAGATTTACACGCTTCTTCGCGAACTTGCCGAAAGCGGTGTTCCGGTTCTGGTGACATCGCGCGAACTGCCCGAACTGATCGGGCTTTGCGACCGGATCATCGTCCTCAGCGAGGGCGCGACCGTTGCCGAATTCGCCAGTGATGAGGCAACTGAAGAAGGCCTGATGAAGGCTGCGGTTCTGGGAGTAGCTGCATGAGACGTTCCGCTTCTGTTTCCGCCGTAAGCCAGCGTCGTCGGGCAGCCCTACCGGTACTGGTTATGATTATCGTTCTGGCGATTGCGCTGGCCTTCCTGTCACCGCGCATCCTGATGCCGCAGAACTTGCTGAACATTCTGAATCAGCAGGCAAGTCTGGTCGCGGTCACCATTGGCCAGACCTTCGTCATCCTGACAGGCGGGCTCGATCTTTCGGTCGGCTCGGTTGTGAGCCTGACGACGGCCATTCTCAGCCACAACGCCGCATGGTCGCTGCCAGCTGCGCTGGCCGCTGCCCTTGCCGTCGGTCTCGTCAATGCGCTCGGCATCACCCGGTTTGGCATCCATCCGATCCTGATGACGCTGTCGACCATGACCGCCGTTCAGGGGCTGGCGTTGATCGTGCGCCCGGTGCCGGGCGGTGAGGTGGCGGGCTGGCTGACGGCCTATGGCTCGGGCAAGCTGTTCGGCGTGGTTCCGCTGCCGATCCTTGCCGCCCTCATTCTCGTTGTCGGCGTCAGCTATGTGCTCGGCCGCACCTGCTTCGGCCTGCATGTCTACGCCACCGGCGCCTCGCAGGAGAGCGCGCGGCTTGGTGGCGTCAATGCGACCCGGATCGTGGTCTCGGTCTATCTGCTGTCATCGCTTTTCGCCTGCCTCGGCGGCATCAATGTCGCCGGCAGGCTGGCAAGCGGCGATCCGCTGGTCGGCGTGCCGTTCTCGGTGGATTCCATCGCCGCGACAGCGCTTGGGGGAACCATGCTGTCGGGCGGTATGGGCGGCATTCTCGGTCCCATTGGCGGGGTGCTGTTTCTGGCGCTGCTCGGCAACGGGCTGAACTTCCTGAATGTGTCGACTTACTATCAGATGATTATCAAGGGCGTGTTGCTGATCCTTGCGGTCAGCGCGCACCGCCGATCCACGCCTGGCCTTTGAAAAGGGAGAGAGAAATGGACATCAAGAAACTTGTCGCCTGCGACACCGTGCTGGGCGAAGGCCCGCTCTGGGATATCCCCGAACAGCGGCTTTACTGGATCGACAGCCTCGGCAACAAGATCTTCCGCGCCACCGAAGACGGCAACGAGGTCAAGGTCTGGGACGTACCCCAGAATATCGGCGCCATGGCGCTGAGGGACAAGGGCGGTGCCCTGCTCTCGCTTGCCGACGGCTTCTATACTTTCGACTTCGAAACCGGAGAAGCGACGGTGCTGGAAAAGGTCCAGCACAAATCTGCGACCGTGCGGCTGAACGACGGCAAGGTGGACAAGCACGGACGCTATGTCTGCGGTAGCCTCGAAACGACCGAAACAAAGCCGGATGCGCTGCTCTACTCGGTCGGCACCGACCTGTCGGTCCGTCAGATCGACGACAATATCACCGTTTCCAACGGCCCCTGCTGGAGCCCGGACGGGTCGATCTTCTACTTTGCCGACAGCCGGGCGAAGATGATCTATGCCTATGATTATGATCTTGAAACCGGCGCGGTTTCGAACAAGCGGGATTTCCATGCCTTCGGTCCCGAAGACGGCTTGCCGGATGGCGCCACCGTGGATGCGGAAGGCTGTGTCTGGTCGGCCGGTGTCTACAAGGGCAAGATCCACCGCATCGCACCGGACGGAGCGCGCCTTCTGACGATCGACATGCCGACGCTCTGCGTTGCATCGGTGATGTTCGGCGGGGCCAATCTCGATCGGCTCTACGTGCCGACCATGCGCACACCGCCGGTTCCCGATGTCGATGAGACCCATCCCGATGCGGGATCGCTGTTCGTGATTGACGGCCTCGGCATTCGCGGTGTTCCGGAGAACCGGTTCGGAGGTTAAGCGATGCGATGCGCAGTTGTTTCAGAAACAAAACTATCGGCGCACGTCCGGTATTGGCGCTATAGTCGCCTTACGTTTAACCCCAGGTGGATTGAGTGGGAATGAAGATGACGCAGCCGGAACCAATCTCCAGGGCAAATCTTTCCGAACAGCTTTACCAGCGCCTGCGCCAGGGGCTGATGGATGGTCAGTACCATCCGGGCCAGCGCCTGACGATTTCGGAACTGGCAAAGCAGCACGGCACCTCCAGCACGCCGGTGCGGGAGGCGATGTTCCGGCTTGTCAGCGAACGCGCGCTGGAGATCAAGGCCGCGACATCGGTGTTCGTGCCGAAGCTGACGCCGCGCGATCTGCGCGAGATCATCTCGATCCGGATCGATCTTGAGGGTATGGCGGCCTATCGCTGCGCCGAGATCTGCACCCCGGCGGATATTGCTGAACTGGAAGATATCAACAGGCATTTCATCCAGGCGGCAGCAGAGGATCCGGAAGCGGCAAGCCGCATCAATCGCAATTTTCACTTCAAGATTCTGCAGCTCGCCGAGATGCCGTTTGTCGAATCGATCTGCGAAACGATGTGGACGCTGATGGGGCCTTTTCTGCGGACCTTTCACGAGGAGGTCCCTGCCCGCCAGCTGTCCGCGGACAACCACCGTCATTTCCCTGCGCTGGAAGCCATGCGGCGCAGCGACGCCGATGCCGCCCGGGCGGCGATGCAAGACGATATCCGCTGGGGCATCACGCTCGTCGATCGCCAGTACGGCACTGAGCAGACGGAATCCTAGCTCCGCAACCTGAAGACCCGACCACCCTTGCCAAGTGCTGCCGGCCCGCGCGGCCGGACCGGGTCACGACATCGTCGCAACAGATCGTGTATCATATATAATGATCCAATCTGATCTGGCTGCAGTGAAATACTGAGAGCGGCACCGCCCCTGGTGCAGGCGCTCCGGTGAATTGTTCAGACGCATTTTCAAGTTCGGCAGGCGACGCCGGTCGGTCACGAAAATGCTTTGCAAGCCCGCTGACCGCATCCGGTCAGCCAACCTCATCAGGAGGAAAGACATGTCAGGTCAAACGGAAGGGGGGGCGGCGCCGGTGCCGAACAATTTCACCCCGACGCAGGACACCATCGAAATGCTGCGCGAGCGCGCAAAGTTCATCCGGCTGGAAACGGTGCGGCTGATCGACATCGCCAAGACCGGGCACTACACCTCGGTCTTCTCCGCCGCTGAAGCCTTTGCGGCGCTCTACTACGATGTCATGAACATCCGACGAGGCGAGCCGGACTGGTCCGGGCGCGACCGGTTCACGATCGGCAAGGGCCATGCCGCCGTCGGCCTGTTCCCGATCTATGCCGATCTCGACTTCTTCCCGACGGAGTGGCTCGACAGCTACACCCGTCTCGGCAGCCCGCTCGGCGACCACCCTGACATGCGAAAGGTTCCGGGCGTCGACTTCTCCTCCGGATCCATCGGCCATGCGCTCTCCAACGGTCTCGGCATCGCGCTGGCGCAGCGCTGGACCGGCGAAGACTACAAGGTCTTCTGCATGATGGGCGATGGCGAAATGCAGGAAGGCCAGGTCTGGGAAGCGGCACTCTGCGCCGCCCAGCATAAAGCGAAGAACCTGATCGCGATCGTCGATCGCAATGGCTATCAGCTCGACGGCAAGGTTGATGACGTCATGAATATCGAGCCGCTGGACGAGAAATGGCGCTCCTTCGGCTGGGAAGTCCACACCGTGGATGGCCATGACATTTCCGCCCTGACCGAGCTTCTGCGCCGGCTCCGCGCCGATGAAACGCGCGAAGGGCCGGTATGCATCATCTCCCGCACGATCAAGGGAAAGGGCATCTCCTACATGGAGACGGAACCGGGCTGGCATCTGGGCTGGCTCGATACGCCGGACGCCGAAGCTGCGATAGAAGAAATCAATTCGAAGGTGATCTGAGATGAGTGCGCTGAAGTCTTCCGAATCCTGGCATTACCGTGCCTTGAACATCAAAAACCCAGGCCTCGATCACCTGTCTAACGGGCTGATCGATCTAGTCGAGGCCGGCCACAATGTCGTCGCCGGCTCCGCAGATCTCCAGTATTCCAACGGGCTCAACCGGTTCGCGGAGAAGTATCCGGACCGCTATCTGTCCTTCGGCATTTCCGAGCAGAACATGGTGAGCGTCGCTGCCGGCATCGCAACCACCGGGGTCACGCCTTTCGTTGCCACCTTTGCATCCTTCGTCGGACTGCTAGCCTGCGAGCAGATCCGCATGGACATCGCCTACAGCGCCCAGCCGGTGCGCCTGATCGGTCATCACACCGGCATATCGATGGGCTTTTACGGCACCTCGCATCATGCGACGGAAGATATCGGGACGATGCGCTCGATTGCCGATCTGACCATTGTCTCGCCCTCCGACGGCGCACAGCTTGAAGCTGCTATCCGCGCTTCGGCGGAGTGGGACCAGCCGATCTATTTCCGCATCGGCCGTGGTCGCGACCCTGTCATCTACGAAGGAGGAACCACCTTCCGCTTCGGCAAGGCGCAGGAGCATGGCCGCGGTGAGGAGCTTACGATCATCGCCTGCGGGATCACCGTCCATGCCGCGATCGAGGCGGCGAATGCGATGAATGCCGCGGGCCGTTCCGTGGGCGTCATAGACATGGCTTCGATCAAGCCGCTGGATCGCGACGCCGTCCTCGAGGCGGCTGAACGGTCGTCGCGGCTGATGACGGTCGAGGAGCACAATGTGCTGGGTGGTCTTGGCGCAGCCGTTGCCGAGGTTCTCGCCGACGAGGGCGTTGGCAAGAAGCTGAAGCGTCATGGCATCTATGACGAGTATTCGCTGATCGCCCCGCCAACGCATCTGCTTGCTCATTACAAGCTCGATAGCGCCGGTATCAAGGACGTTGCCGAAGCGTTTCTGGCAAGCTGAAGGAGCGGACGATGAAAACAGCAATTATCACGGGAGGCGGGACTGGCATCGGTCTCGCAACGGGTACGCGCCTTTTGGCGGAGGGCTACCGGGTCATCGCCGGAGGATTGGATGCTGACGACGACATGACCGAAGGGATCGAGTTCATCCGCACGGACGTGACCTCACAAGCAGATCTTGCGGCATTGATGGACCGGACCGACCGGATCGACGCGCTTGTCAATTGCGCCGGCATCATCCGCCAGTCCGCCGAATGGGAGCCGGAGGTATTCCGCCAGGTGATGGAAATCAACGTGACGGCAAGCCTTGCTGCCGCGAACCTTGCGAAGAGCCGGCTCGAGGCTACAGGCGGATCGGTGGTCAACATCGCGTCGATGTGGAGCTTCTTCGGGTCAGCAGGTTCGCCTGCCTATGCCTCCTCCAAGGGCGCGATTGTTTCCCTCACCCGGTCTCTGGCCGTCGCCTGGGGCAAGAACGGCGTGCGCGTCAACGCCGTGGCACCGGGCTGGGTTGATACCCGCATGGGCGCCGGAGCGAAGAACGATCCGGAACGCGGCCCGAAGATCACGGCACGGATCCCGCTCGGTCGCTGGGCCGAACCGATGGAGATCGCGAATGTGATCCATTTCCTGGTGTCCGACGAAGCGTCCTATGTCCACGGCGCGGTCCTGCCGATCGACGGCGGCTATTCGATCGCCTGATATAACGCTCGCTCGGGATGCCGGCCCTGTTGGCATTCCGAGCTTCGCGGTCAGGCGGCTCCCACGGCTTCTCGATGCGGGTGGCTTTGGCCAGTGAAGCTTCTGCGGCTGTTCTTTCCGCAGAGCAACCTGCCTGCTACGGCCGTCCGATTAGCGGCTTGATATAGTCAAACGCCTCGCGCGCAAAGCGGTCCGGGTCCGACGAGCGGTGGTCGAAACCGATCTCCATGGTGAGATAACCCTTGAAGTCGAGCGCTTTCAGATCGGAAATGATCGCGCGGTAGTCCGCTCTGCCCCCGTTGGAAGGAGCCGCGCGGTTTTCGTCGGCGAGGTGGATATGGTGGAGGTCCGCCCCCATGCGCCGGACATAGTCGCTGGACACTTCGTTGCAATAGATGACGTGATAGGTGTCGAACATCAGCTTGACATTCGAGCGCCCTTAGCCATCGCCTCAACCAGCCTGCCGGAGGACATCGGGCACCGGCTCGTCCGGCGTGCCCAGCCAGACCCCGAGATCGCGCAATCGCGCCTGCACCTCGGCGACAGCTATTTGCGAGGTCGGTACGCGCCGGCCAGCCGCAAGAGCGGCCGCGATCGCCGCCGCCTCGCCCGTCATGGTGCAGGCCGGCACGTTCCGCGTCGAGCCGAAGGCGTTTTCATCGACGGAAATGCAGCGTCCGGCGAGAAGCAGGTTGTCGATCTTCAGCGGCACGAGGCAGCGGAAGGGAATGCCGTAACCAATGCCCACATGATCCATGATCGCGCGACTGCCGCCGGGCTCGTGCACGTCGACGGGCGAATTGCAAAGGCCGATCGCGTCTTCGAAGCGATGATTGCCGCGAACCTCGGCTTCGGTCAGGACATACTCGCCTCTCACGCGGCGGGTCTCCCTGATGCCGAGCTTCGGCGCGACCTCGAGGAAGATCGCGTTTTCAAAACCCCTGACGTAGCGTTGCAGAAAATCGAACGCGCAATAAGCCTGTTTGCGGATCTCGATCTCCGCGCGGCTGAGATCCCGGTCATCAAGGCCATTGCCCTGGAACCGGGTGACGTTCACGCTGATCTCGCCCGGGATCAGGCCGGTTTTCATGGTGATATGGTCCTTGGGGATGATCCAGTCGAAGCCTTCCGCGACCTTGTCCTTGATGCGCTGCTGGAAGCCGGTCAGGAGCACAGCCATCGCATAATCCTCGTTGCGATCCCCGGCCTCCTTCGGATAGACGACCTCCCACATATCGGCGCGGTTTTCCTCGCAATCGGCAATCAGCGCCGGCACGTTCACGTTCAGCACGCGGAAATAGGACGTGATCGGCTGCGTCAGGCCGTCGCTTTGCCGGCCGAGCATGAAATCGGCGCCGGCAAGGGCCGCGACATCCCCATCGCCCGATGCATCGATGAAGGCATGGGCGATGACGAGGCTTTCGCCGGATTTGGCGCGGATCAAAAGCCCGTGCATCGCACCGTCCTTCATCACCGTCTGGACGACATTGGCGCGCAGAAGCACTTCAACACCGGACTCCTCTACCATTTCGATGATGACGCGCTGCATCACCTCGGCATCGAACGTGCCCGTATACTTGCCCCAGTAGGATTCCCGGATGCGACCGTCCGCCCCGCGATAGCCAACGCAACGCTCCAGCATTTCCTCGAATATCTTCGAGTTGATGAGCCCCGTGGGCTTGGTCAGCCGGCCGCCCGTGATCAGGCCGCCGAGAAAGCCGGTGCCTTCAAGCAGAAGCACTCTGGCGCCTTCCCTTGCCGCGCGGATTGCCGCGACGATACCGGAGGAGCCGGCGCCGGTCACCACCACGTCATAAGAGCCAAACAGGTTCATGGTCATTCCTTTCAAGCAAGCGGCGCGGGATCAGCCGGTATATTCCATGATGTAGAGACCGGCATTGTAGTCGGTCACATAGACCAGGCCCGCCGTGTCGACGAAAATGTCGCAGGACTGGATGATCGGCTTCTTGCCCGGCCTTTTGTCCATAAGGCCTTCGGGCGCCGGCGGCACCAGCGCGCCAACTTCCTTCGGCTGGTAGGCGTTCGAAATGTCGTAGACGCGCACGCCGGCATTCTGCCAGGTCGAGAAGATCAGCGATGAACTCTGGAAGCTTCCCGGCCTGTTCTCGTGGACGTTGTGCGGGCCGTAATGGGCGCCTTTGTGGGTATAATCCTGGTCCGAGGGCGGCGGCATGGTCGCGATCGGAACCGGATTTTCCGGGTTCGCGACATCGAAGATCCAGATATTCTTCAGCCCGTCCTCGAAATCGTCGAGCACTGCCTCGTCGACGACCACCAGCAGATCCCGCCCGCTGATCGGCAGGCAGTTATGCGTTCCGCCCTGAAAAGGCGGCGACCAGTTGGTGTGGCGGATGAGCCTGGGCTGCGTACGGTCGGCGACATCCATCACCACGAGGCCGGCATCGCGCCATGCGCCCCA
Organism: Martelella sp. NC20; assembly: GCF_013459645.1. Lineage (NCBI taxonomy): Bacteria > Pseudomonadati > Pseudomonadota > Alphaproteobacteria > Hyphomicrobiales > Aurantimonadaceae > Martelella > Martelella soudanensis. The sequence goes on along the minus strand of NZ_CP054862.1, from coordinate 225,315 downwards.
GGCGATATCGCCATCGACAATCGCATGGTGAAGCCCGAATTTCGCGTTCGGGGACCAGGCCGGCGTCTCGCCTCCCGCCTTGTGCATGCCCGGCAGCGCGTAGCGGCCCGCTTCCCTCGGATTTTCCGGATCCGACATGTCGACCGTCATGAAAATGAAATCGGTATAGCCATCCAGGAGCGCGGAGACATAGGCCCACTTGCCACCGACCCACCAGATGCGGTGAATGCCGCCCGACACGGGCATGAAGCCGATACGCCGGGGACGGCCGGGCTCGGTGGCGATATCGTAGACCGCGAGCCCCGCATCCCAGTCCCGCCCCTTCTTCGGCTCGGCCGTTCCGAGCGCGGTGCCCGCAGCGGCCTTGTAGTAGGACGCTTCGTCGGCGAAAGCGGCGTCGGCAAAAACGTCCTTGCCGTGAATGACGAGCAACAGGCCGTCAGCCGCCTGAAGATGCACGTTCCAGGTGTTTTCCGGCGCCTGAACATAACCCGCCGGCTTCGGATTGGCGGGATCGCGCACGTCGACCACCGAAAATCCCCGGCTGAACAGATGGCCGATATAGGCGAATCCATCCTCGACCATCACCTGGATGCCGTCCCTGCGGCCGCCCTGGTCCGAATGGCCCACGAGGCGCATATTGCGGGCGTGGTCGGGTTTCATGATGTCTCTCGTCATGCGTCATTCCGTCGGTTGGCGTGATATTATGCGGGGCGCGCACGCAGCACGGCGCGCCCCGCTTCGGCATCAAGGGGTCAGCCCTTGACCATGTTGCCCCAGTTTTCGGGACTGTCGACATTGTCCTTCCAGATCATCACCGGCTGGATCAGCGTGGTCTCCTGCACCGGCTTGCCGCTGAAATGATTCTCCATCTGCTCGACGATGGATGAGCCCATGGAGAACGGATTCTGTCCGACATCGGCGGTCTGCGTTCCCTCGCGGATGCGCTCGAGGCCAAGCGGGGTGCCGTCGAATCCGATTACCGGAATGGCGCCTTCCTCGCCTTGCGGCTTCAGCCGGTCGATCTGACGCAGCGCCGAAACCACGCCGCGGATCATTTCGTCGTTATGCGCCCAGATGGCGGCGACGTTCGGATCGCGGGTAAAGGCATCGACCGTCAGCGTATGGGCATTGTCCGCCGTCCATTCCGCCTTCAGCGTTTCGATCGTGATGTCCGGATATTTCTCCGCCATCTGCTCATGAAAACCCTGGTAACGCTTCTCGGATTGCCCGGAGCCGATCGCGCCGCGGACCTCGAGGACACGCCCCTTTCCGCCCGTCAGCTCTGCAACGGCATCGGCCGCAGCCCGGCCGCCGGCGACGTCGTCAAAGGTATTGTAGGCAACCCATTCGCCTTCGGGCGGCAGGTTTTCGAGCATGAACAGCGGAATGTCGGCCTGATTGGCCTTGCGCACGCCGCCCTGCAGCAGTTTCGCGTCAACCGGATTGAGCAGGATGATGTCCGGCTGCTTGGAGAGTACGTCCAGCAACTGTGTGGTCTGGGCGGACGGGTCGCCCTTGCCGTCATAGACGGAAATTTTCATTCCCTTTTCGGCGGCGAGCTTCTTGATGTGATCGACCAGCGTCACCTGGTACTCGTATTGCAGGCCGAACGCGATATAGGCGAGGTTCTTGCCCTTGAGCGCGCTATCCTCGGCCTGCGCATGCCCTGGCAGGGCAATAGCGCTTGTCAGCAGCATGGCCGCGCCCGCAGCGAACTGCAAAACCGTGCGGCGTTTCGTTGGCATTCCGGTCTTCTTGTCCATCATGTTTCCTCCCAGTTGGACCTTCGAGACACCCTTTTCGGGGTGGTATTGCCATTCCCGTTTGCCGATCCATCGGGCAAGCGGATCCCCTTCGCCCCGGAGGGCGCTAATTTTTTCGACCGATAGGTTTGCATTTCCCTTCGCCGCAAATCGCACCGCGAACGCGAGGCCTGTCTGTCTCTAGGACGACTTGCTTGCGATGATTTTCCTGCGCATGCCCGCCTCCAGATAGTTTCGGCGATAGACATCGAGCGCGGCGGCGGCGGCGATCACCAGCCCCGAGACGACCGAATCCCAGTTCGGCGGAACGTTGAGCAGGTTGACCGCGTTCTGGACCAGCCCGAGCAGCAGCACGCCGAGCAGCATGCTTCCCATATTCCCCTCGCCGCCGAACAGGCTGACCCCGCCGATCACCACCGCCGCGATGACGGCAAGCTCCAGCCCCTGGGCCGCCGTGGCGGCCCCCGCCTCGAACCGGGCCGTAATGAGCAGCCCCGCAATCGCCGACATCAGGCCCGAAATCATGAAGGCGATGACGATGACGCGCTCGGTGTTGATACCGGCCAGCCGCGCGGCAAGCGGATTTCCACCGGTCGCATAGACCGAGCGACCGAAGGCCGTTCGCGAAAGCACGATCTGGGCGATGAGCGCCAGCGCCAGCGTCAGGACGATGACCGCCGGTATGCCGAAGATGCGCGCGGCCTGGAGTTCGACGAAGAAGGACGGAACGGGGGCGATATTCGTGCCTCCGGAATAGATATAGGCAAGGCCGCGACCGATGGTCATGGTTGCAAGCGTCGCGATCAACGCCGGGATGCGCAGCTTGGTTACGGCAAGGCCGTTCAAAAGCCCGAGACCGAGACCCGCCCCGAGCGCCACAACGACGCCGACCACCGGCGAGAAGCCCTGGAATTCAACCAGCCCCACCGACAGCACCGATGACAGCACCAGTACGGAGGCGACCGAGAGGTCGATACCGGCCACCAGGATAACGAAGGTCTGGCCGATCGCGACGACGGCGATGATCGTTGCCGCCTGCAACACGTTCTCGATATTGCGTACGGTGGCGAAGACCGGGCTCAGAACGCTCATGATGGCGCTGCCGAGCAGGATCACGGCAAGCAGTCCCACACTCTGCATCATATCGATGAAGGATATGCGTCCGCGCCAGGTGGAAATCCTGCCCTCGCCGTTCGGGGCAATATCGCTCATCGGTGTGTTCTCCAGTGCCATTCAAGTTTCTCCCCGACGTCAACCCGTCGTCGCATAGCTCATGATGGTTTCGCTGGTGATTTCCGCCCTGGTGAGCGAGGCGGAGATCCGCCCCGAACGCATCACCAGCACACGGTCCGACAGCGACAGGATTTCCGGCAATTCCGAACTGATCAGCAGGATGGCCATTCCGCTTTCGGCCAGACGGAGGATCAGTTCGCTGATTTCCGATTTGGCGCCGACATCGATACCCTTGGTCGGCTCATCGAGGATCAGAAGCTTCGGTTTGTGCGCCAGCCATCGGCCGAGCACGACCTTCTGCTGGTTGCCGCCCGACAGTGTCGAGACGCGCACCTTGGAGGATGGCGCCTTCACTGCAAGGCCGCGCATCTCACGTCCGACGATTTCATCCTCAAGGGCATTCGACAGGAAACCGTGGCGGGAAATCTTGTCGAACATGCCGAGCGTCATGTTGTTGCGCACGCTCATCAGCCCCACAAGGGCCTGGCGTCGCCGATCCTCGGGCACGAGGCCGATGCCGGCATCGATCGCCGCCTTGGGTTTGTTCGGGCGCACCCGGCGGCCGGAGACCTCGACGCTGCCCTCGTCATAGGGATCGATACCGAAGATGCAGGCCGCAAGCTCGCTTCGCCCGGCGCCAACGAGTCCCGACATGCCGACGATCTCGCCGGCCCTGACCTCGAATGAAATATCGTCCAGAACGCCTTCGCGCTTGAGATTGCTGACCTTGAGGACGACGTCGCCGATCGGGCGGGACTTGTGTTCGGTCTGGCGGACCTCCCGGCCGACCATCATGTGGATGACCTTTTGATGATCCAGTTCGTCTATCGGCCTGGTCGCCACCAGCCGGCCGTCGCGAAGCACCGTGACCCTGTCGGCGATGGCGAACACTTCTTCGAGCCAGTGCGACACGAACACGATGCCGAGGCCGTGCGCCCTGAGATCGTCGACCACGCGGAACAGGCGCTCGATCTCAGGCGGGGAAAGAGAGGTGGTGGGCTCGTCCATGACCAGAACCTTGGAATCCTCGGAAATGGCGCGGGCAATTTCCACCAGTTGCTGGTCCGCAGGCGACAGCCGGCCGGCCGGGGTGGTGATATTGAGATGCGGCGCGACGCGGGCTACCGCGGCGCGCGCCTTCTCCTTCTGCTTCTGCCTGGAGAGCCAGCCATAACGGCCGGGCCAGCGGCCGAGCATGATGTTTTCCGCGACCGATACCGCGGGAACCAGATGGGCATCCTGATGGATCGTGGCGACGCCGATGCGGTGCGCGGCGGCCGGATCGGCCTGCAGAGCGACGCCGTCTACCGTGATCTCGCCGCGATCTGGCGTATAGAAGCCGGCCATGAGCTTGATGAGCGTCGATTTGCCCGCTCCGTTTTCGCCCAGAAGCGCGGTCACTTCGCCGGCACGCACATCGAAATCGACATTGTCGAGCGCAAGCACGCCGGGAAACGATTTGGTCACGCCCCGGGCCACCAGGACGCTACGCCGTTCGCCAGCTCCGCGGCCCACCGCGGCGCCCGACTCGGCAATATTCATCGCACCGGCCCCGTCATGCCGGGCCGGCTCCAGACCAATAACCATTTTCGATTCCTCCCCGCCGCTCCCCGGCGTGCCGGCCCGAAACCGCAGCTTCATGTCCGACGATCTGCACGCTAGTAGGGACCGGTCCACTTGTCAACTGGCCGTAACACCGTGCCAGTTGAAATTTCCTTCACAGAAGTCAAACCCGAGACCACGGGTCTTTCAGACCCGATATCTCGTCCGATTCTGGAGAAAATTTTCACACGGGAAATCCATGAAGCCGCTACAGGGAATGAAAAGCCTCTTTAATATATTGTTTTAATGCTATTTTTTTAACTCGATTAACAGGGTACGCCTATTCTGGCAGTGACACACTCGTCACATCCTCGCCTCCCGCCATTTCGCTTTTTTTGCTGAAAGGGAGGTGACAGCTACCTCCGAATGGTTTAACTGGTCTATTAACTAGTCCATTCTAGGGGTATCAATGACCAACCTTCCGCTATCGCCTCTCCATGAGGTGATCCACAAGCAGACCGCCAAGGAAATGATCCGGGATAAGATCGTCTCGATGATCGCCTCCGGCATATTGCAGCGCGGCGATGAGTTGCCGAGCGAGCGGGAACTTTCCACGATGCTGGCGGTCAGCCGGGAAACGGTGCGCGGCGCGATACAGTTGCTCGCCGGCCAGGGCGTGGTTCAGGTCTCGCAGGGCGCGCGCACACGGGTCGCGCGCGTGGACGTCAAGGTCAGCACACAACGTATCGGCGTTACCGACCCCTCCTCGATCAACGGCTACAGCCTGGAAGCGGTGCACGCCGCGCGGCTATTGGTCGAAACGGCCGTGGCCGCGGACGCCGCGCGCCACCTGGGGCCGGAGGATATCCAGCGCCTCGAGTCCTCGATCGCAGCGCAGGAGCAGGCCATCAACGATCCGGTCCGCTTTCTGATCTGCGACAGGGAATTCCACCTGACGATCTACTACGCGTCAACGAACCGGCTGCTCGCCGACTTTGTGGTCGACCTCTACACCTATATGCTTGATCACCGCCGTATCGCCATGGGCCAGCCGGGCGCGATCGAGAAAAGCCTCGAAGATCACCGTTTCATCGTGCGGGCGCTGAAGATGCACAATCCCGAAGCGGTGGCGGCGGCGTTTTCCGAGCACATACTTCGCATTCACGACACATCGCGTGCCGTCGACGAAAGCGGCATCGCGCGGGCGGGCAGCCCCGCCAATGGCGCGGCGGTTTCGCACGCCAACGACGGAAAATAGGGAGCGGGCAGCATGAAAATCCTCATTACCGGCGCGGCCGGAATGATCGGCCGCAAGCTGGTACACGCTCTGATGCGCTCCGGGAAAGTGCGCGGCCAGCCGATACGCCACCTGATCCTCGCCGATATCATTGCGCCGGAAGCGCCCGATCTCGACGTGGAGATCGAGACCCTGGCGACGGACCTTTCGCAGCCCGGCGCCGCTGAGAGCCTCATCGCTGAACGGCCTGATCTCATCTTTCACCTGGCAGCCATCGTGTCAGGCGAAGCGGAAGCCGACTTCGAGAAAGGCTATCGCGTCAATCTCGACGGAACGCGCGCCCTGTTCGAGGCCATTCGGCTTGTCGGCCGGGAACGGCCCTACATGCCGCGCGTCGTCTTCACCTCTTCGATCGTCGTCTTCGGCAATCCGCTGCCCCCTGTCATCGGCGACAGCCATTGCCTGACCCCGCTGACAAGCTACGGCACGCAGAAGGCCATCTGCGAACTGCTGCTCGCCGACTATTCGCGCAACGGCTTTTTCGACGGCATCGGAATCCGGTTGCCGACCATTTCGATCCGGCCCGGCAAGCCCAACAAGGCCGCCTCGGGGTTCTTTTCCTCGATCCTGCGGGAGCCGCTGATCGGAGAGGAAGCGGTCCTTCCCGTGAGCGAGACCGTTCGTCACTGGTTTGCAAGTCCGCGCGCGGCGATCGGGTTCCTGCTTCATGCGGCCGAAATCGATACCCGCCCGCTCGGCCAGCTGCGCACGCTGACCATGCCGGGCCTTTCGGCAACGGTCGGCGATCAGATCGAGGCGTTGCGCCGCGTCGCCGGTGAACAGGCGGTCCGGCTGATCCGCCGCGAGCCCGACAGGGACATCGCGGCCATCATCTCCGGCTGGCCGCAGGGCTTCGACGCCCGCCGCGCCGAGGCGCTCGGCTTCCGCGGCGAGGCATCGTTCGAGGAAATCATTCGGGTCCATCTCGAGGATGAACTCGAAAGCCGGATAGCGGAGCACCATTGATATGCTGCTCGGCGCCATCGCGGATGATTTTACCGGTGCGAGCGATCTCGCCAACACGCTTGCCAAGGGCGGCATGGCGACCTTGCAATTTTCCGGGCAGTTTTCCGGCATCGCCTCCAACGCGCCCGCCTGCGAGGCCGGCGTCGTCGCGCTGAAGACCCGATCCGCGCCGGTTTCAGAGGCGGTATCGCAGTCTCTCGCGACCGTGCGCTGGCTGCTCGACCAGGGCTGCGAACAGATCATCTTCAAATATTGCTCGACCTTCGATTCCACGCAGGACGGCAATATCGGGCCGGTGGCGGAAGCTCTGCTCGACCTGCTGCAGACCGACGTCGCCGTCGTCTGCCCGGCGTTTCCGGCGACCGGCCGGCGGGTTTTCATGGGACATCTTTTTGTCGGAGACCGCCTGCTTTGCGAAAGCGGCATGCAGCATCACCCGCTGACGCCGATGACCGATCCCGATATCCGTCGCTGGCTCGGATACCAGACCAGGGGCGCCGTTGGCGGCATTGCCCTCGATACGGTGCGCGCCGGAAGCGCTTCGCTGGCTGCGGCATTCGCCGCCGAGAGACAGGCGGGCCGGCGCCTTGTCGTCACCGACGCCATCAGCGACGACGACCTCGTCACGATCGGTCTTGCCGTTGCCGGCCACAGGCTTGTCACCGGCGCGTCCGGCATTGCCCAGGGCCTTCCGCAAAACTTCAGGGCCAGGGGAAAGCTCGCCGACGCGGCGGAGACTTTGCCCCCGGTGACCGGTCCGGGCGTCGTGTTGTGCGGTTCCTGCTCAACCAATTCGCAGCAACAGGTCGCCCGCTATGCAACTGCCAATCCTTCCCTGGCCGTCGATCCCCGCGCGCTAGCAGGCGGCGAGATCTCGCCGGAGGGCGTTTCCGCATGGGTTGCCGAGCAGGGCGATAACACGCCGATCGTGTTCTCGACCGCCGCGCCGGACGCGGTTGCCGAAGCGCAACGGCGGTTCGGACGGGAGGCTATAGCGGGACACATCGAAAGCTTCTTCGCCGCACTCGCCCGAAGCCTTGCTGACGCCGGCATCCGCCGCATCGTCGTCGGCGGCGGAGAGACATCGGGGGCGGTGGTGGAAGCTCTGGGCCTTGCCAGCATGCGTGTCGGCCGCGAAATCGATCCCGGCGTGCCCATGCTCGTTGGCGAGAGAAACGGCCCGCTCGGCCTGGCGCTGAAGAGCGGCAATTTCGGCGGTCCCGACTTTTTCACGAAAGCCCTGCAGGAGCTTGAACGACCATGACCGAAGAAGACGTTCGCGCGGACATCGTGAAATGGGGCCGCTCGCTTTTCGAGCGAGGCTTGACGGCCGGTTCATCCGGCAATATTTCCGCGCGCATCGACGGCGGCTACATCGCCACGCCGACGAATTCGTGCCTCGGCTTTCTTCAGGCCGATCGCCTTTCAAAGCTTGATATCGACGGGAACCATATTTCCGGCGAAAAGCCGACGAAGGAACTGCCGCTGCATTTCGCCTTCTACCAGGGGCGTTCATGCGCCGCCGTCGTCCATCTGCACTCCTCCTACGCGACCGCGCTTGCCTGTCTTTCGGATACGGATCCGGCCGACGCCATCCCACCGATCACGCCTTACGTGGTGATGCGCGTGGGCACCGTGCCCGTCGTGCCCTACACGCGGCCGGGTTCTGCGGAGGTAAAGGCGCGGATTGCCGAAATCGTCGCCGACCACAGCGCCGCACTTCTCGAGAACCACGGGCCGATCGTCTGCGGAGCGAGCCTCGACGCAGCGGTTTTCGCCATCGAGGAGTTGGAAGAGGCGGCAAAGCTTGCGATCATCACCCGTGGAATGCCGGTCAGGCATCTTGCGCCTTCGGCGATCGCCGATCTCAACGCGACATTCAGGCTGCGGTGACCCATGCCCCGATTTTCCGCCAATCTCGGCTTTCTCTGGCCCGACCGTCCGCTGCTGGAACGCATCGATGCCGCCGCCGCTGCGGGTTTTCGCGCCGTCGAACTGCACTGGCCCTATGATATCCCGCCGCAGGACGTGCGCGACCGCTGCCAGGCCCTCGGTCTCACGCTGCTTGGCATCAACACGCCGCCCGGCGACGCCGGGAAGGGCGAGTTCGGGCGGGCAGCGCTCGCCGATTGCCGGCAGGCGTTCGAAGCCGATTTCGAACAGGCGCTCGACTGGGCAAGACTTTCCGGGGCATCCGCGATCCATGTCATGGCCGGCGTGGTCGAGCCGGCACAGAAGGATAAGGCGCGGACGGTATTGGTCGAGAACGTCAAGAAGGCCGCCGCCCGCGCACCGGACATGATGCTGCTTCTGGAGGGCATCAACCAGAGAGACAAGCCGGGCTATTTCTACTCCACAATCGAGGAAAAGGCGGACATCATCCGGCAAATCGGCGCCCCGAACGTGAAGATCATGTTCGATGCCTATCATGTCGGCGTCGCGCAGGGCGACATCTTCACGCGGCTGAAAACCCATCTGCCGCTCATCGCACATGTTCAGATCGCGGCCGTCCCGAGCCGCGCCGAACCCGATGAGGGCGAGGTCCACTATGGCAATCTCATCAGCGAACTCGATCGCCTTGGCTACCGCGGCTGGATCGGTTGCGAATACAAACCCCGCGCCGGAACGGACGAGGGCCTGCACTGGATGCAAGACCTGGGAGCCCGGCTTTATTGACTGGAGGAAAAGAAATGCTCGCCACGAAAACCGCACTCACGCTTGAAGCCGCCAGAACCATAGCCGCCGCCTGCGACACGGAGGCCCGGAGCCGAGGCCTCAGGCTGGTGATCGCGATCGTCGATGATGGCGGCCATCTCGTGCTGCTGCATCGCGAGGACAATGCCCAGGTCGGCAGCGTCGAGATTGCAACCCTGAAGGCGCGCACTGCCGTACTCTTCAGGCGCGACACCCTCGATTTCCAGAAAGTCGTCGAGGGTGAAGGTCGCTATGCCTTGCTCTGCATACCCAACGGCGTTCCGCTTGACGGCGGCGTGCTGCTTCGCTCCGGTTCCGAGATCATCGGCGCCATCGGCGTTTCGGGGGCAAGCGACGAGGAGGACGGCGACATCGGCCGCATCGGCGCAGCCGCCCTGGCAACGGCATCCGCCATCGATTGATCTTCGAAACCGGAACACGCACATCGCGTATTTTTTGCGCGAGACTGACATGTAAGGATCTGCACTTCAGATCAGACCACGACGGATATTTGATGCACGCCAAGTGTTAACGCACGACCGGTGAGCGACCGCCATGCCGTGGCCGTTGCTCGAGCCGAGCACCGGCCGACCAACGCCGCACTATCGAGCGGCTCTATCCAATTGGCGCGACGCATTTCCGCAAACGTCAGCTGTTTCCGGGACCTGGCGACGGCGACCCTGCGAACGCTTCTCCCAAAATTTTCCGAGTCCCAGCGAAGCGTCAGCCGATGTCTTCGCCGAACACCGTTTCGAATAATTTCCGAACGCGCGATCATGCCCCTGATATGGGCATGATCGCGCGTCTTGACGAAGCCTTTGGCAGGATTATCGACGCGCTGATTTCGCGCGGCGAACTCGACAACACGATCGTCCTGTTCACATCCGACCACGGCTGTCACTTCAAGACCCGCAACGCGGAATACAAGCGATCCTGTCACGAGGCCTCGATCAGGGTGCCGCCGCTGCTTGCGGGACCGGGTCTGAATGGCAGAGGCGAAATCACCCGCGCCGCCGCGCTGATCGACCTGCCGCCGACATTGTTGAACGCCGCCGGCACTCGACGTGCCGGCGTGGCACGGCAGCGATGCTGGCGTTACGATTGGGTTCTTGATCTCGATATCAAGGCTTTCTTCGATAGCATCGAACCGGACCTGCTGATGCGGGCTGTGCGCAAGCACACCGATTGCGCGTGGGTGCTTTTATACATCGAACGATGGCTAGTGGAGTGAATTTGACATTTGAGTCCCGTTTCAGCGACCTCGTACATCAAATGTCAAATTCTAAAATTCCACTAGAAAATATATATTTGCTAGTGGTTCCCATGATTCCAACATTTGCTGATGAGGTCGCAGCGAGGGGAACCAAATGTTGGAATCGAACCACTAGAGGCGCCAGTGCAGATGCCGGACGGAAGTCTCGTCGCCAGAGAACGAGGAACGCCACAAGGCGGGGTGATCAGCCCCCTCTTGGCAAACCTCTTTCTTCACTATGCGTTTGACATGTGGATGTGTCGGAATTTCCCGGACATTCCGTTTGAGCGCTATGCTGATGACGCGATCTGTCACTGTAGAAGTGAGAGGCAAGCGATGGCGCTTCAGGAAGCTTTGGAGGCTCGTTGTACTGACTGTGGGCTGACGCTTCATCCTGAGAAGACCAAAATCGTCTACTGCAAGGATGAAAGTCGACGAGGTCCTCACCCGCTCTACAAGTTCGACTTTCTCGGCAACACTTTCCGGCCGGGTCTGGTGAGCAAGAGGGCCGGGGGCATGGGTGTTGCATTCAGTCCTGCGGCCAGTTCGACGGCGCTCAAGGCAATACGGGGCACCATCCTCCGTAGATGGTCCTTGCACCTTCGCAGTGACAAGGCTCTCGATGATTGAAGTGGCTCGGGAAAACTGCACAGCCTTGATAAGTGGAATTTCTGCTTGACTTTGGCTTAGAGCGTTTTCCGACCCTTCCGGGTCAGATCGTGCGGATATGACCCGGAAGGCTCGGGAAAACGCTCTATTTTACGAAATGGCCATTCATAAATCCAACAACTGTCGGGATGATTTTCATTGCTTCATGGCCGCAGTCGGGAACAATATCCAGCCGGACGGACAGTCCGGCCTTAAGATAGTTATCGTGAAGTTCGCCAATGCGTTCGATCCGGTTGCGCCCCTTGATAAGTGACAGGCTGGCGGTTGTTGAGGATGCGAACCGTACGGAATCGTTGCTGCCAACCACCAGTTGAATGGGGATGGACTTGAGCGCTTCTTCGTCAAATGGTTTGCCGAATATCTCGGGAAGATCGGCGGTGCCGGTCCAGCAGAGTTGTGACGGATCGAGCGGGGTGATGCCGCCCGGCGCGCCAATGCTGACAGCGCTCAGGCTCTCGGGGTGTACATAAAGAAAGCGATGGGCGAAATGCCCGCCGCCCGAGAAGCCGAAAAGCCCAAATTTATCAAAGCACAGTCCGGTTGCGGTTTCCAATTCTGCGACCATCGCCAGTAAAATCAGATCGTAGCGGATGTCCTGTTCAACCAGATATTTGTAACCATCAGCATTGCCGTCACCATAGGGGGATGTAGGGAATAGCGGTGCCAGAATAACGCAACCGGTGGCTTCTGAGAAATCGATCAAAGCATTCCGATAAGCCATGGCATCGCGTCCCGATCCGTGTATAGCGACTAGAAGTTTGCCGCCATCGGGCCCGGATTGAGGATTTTGCGGGATGTGGGAACAATAAGCGAAGCGTGGAAACGCTGTGCTGAAATGGAAGGCTTCAGGCCATTGCCGGCCGGGCAGGTGATATGGCATTGAACTGGCCCCGTAAAACGAATGTTTAATGGACCGGGGACGGCCCCGATCCATCAGGCTTTAAGGTTAGCGTCCCAGAGCTTCGTTCCAGAAAGTCAAGAACTCTTCGGAACCATCTTCCAGATCAGCCTTTGGGGTGATGAACACGATATTGTCTTCACCGATTTCCTGGATGATGCGGCTGAGGCTGGCATAGGGCACGTCATCTGGCTCGATGTCGGCGCGATATGGCGTTTGACCACCATTCGCGAAGGCAATCTGTCCTTCACGCGACAAAAGCAAATCAAGGAAAAGCTTGGCGGAATTGACGCTGGAGGCTGCCGAGGTGATGGCAACACTGCGTTGTAACACTGGCGTGCCATCGGCCGCAAATACCCAACCCGCAACAGCTTTAACGGCTGGTTGCTCATATTGCCGGATGCCGGCGCCGGAGGTGAAGATGGCGGCGGAGTATTCTCCGGTCATCACTTTTTCACGCATTGTACCCGCGCTGGTGTCAGGGGTCATATAGGGCCCCAGCTGCTCAATGAGCTGTTTAGAACCATCCTGGCTCTCACTCCAGCTTTTCCACAGTGACATGCCGATGGAACGCTCCGGAGTGTATGTGCTGACCTTGCCTTGCATGCTGGGATTATCCTTATAAACGGCGATAACATCAGCAATCGACTTTGGCGGCTCGGCAAAGGCACGCTTGTTGTAGGCTAGAATGAACGGATCTGCCGACGCCGCGTAGACGCCGGGCCCGGTTGTGATGCTCCATTCAGGCAGATTGGGAATTTCAGGTGACTTATAGTCAAGGAACGCACTGCGCTCGACCCCATCGACCCAGCGTTCAGGTGAAGTGTTGACGATGAGATCGGCGGTGCGCACATTGGAACCGCTCTCCGCGAAATACTTTTCCCACAGCGAGTTGTCGTCGGTTGTCTCAATGGTCATCCAGGGAAACTTCTGTTTGGCCAGATCGATAAAGGGTTGCCAGTTGCCAGCGGAGACGTTGGAATAAACCAGCAATCGGTCCTCCGATTTGGCCCCTTCTAGAACCTGGGCGTAATCAGATGGATAGGAATCCGGGATCTGAAATTCCTGTGCCTGCACGGATGTTGCCGCTGCGGCGACCATAATGCCCGCGGTCAGTAGCTTAGTGATAAACATGTACGTTCTCCTCCATTATTGACCCCGATAAATCCTATTCACCGGGCGATAGCGCACGCGACCGTTTGCGGTTTTTAGAATGCAGCGTTTGCTCCATTGGGCCCGTTGTAGGGGCGCAAAATTGCCCTAAGCCAAGGTTGCTTTCACTTGGTGAGGGTAATGTCCACTTTCGGACATTCGGCAGATATTGTCGACAAAATAGACCGCTGTCAATGCAATGGACACTTCAGAGCCCAAATTGTCGCGGAGTATTGACGAGTACTCAGGAAGCGTATAGGAAATTGTCGACAAAAATGAGAAAGAGTCGACATGCACCAGAGTGCCAGTTCCCAAAAGCTTTTCGAGCAAATCGGTCTTTCCATCTTGAGCGGTGAGCTGGAGCCGGGCGCGAAGCTAACCGAAGCAGCGATGGCAAGAGACCTCGGAGTGAACCGGGCGCCTCTCCGGGAGGCACTGTTGCGTCTTGAGGAGCGTGATCTGATCGAGCGGGTGCCTTATTCGGGTATGCGCGTTGCTGTACTGGGCGTTCCCGAGTTGGTGGAGCTTTATGAGATTCGTGGTGTGCTTGAGGGGTTGGCGGCCAGGCGTGCGGCGGAGCGGATCACAGATGAGGAGATTGCGGTTCTGCGCAGCTATGTAGACGAGGGTGAAATTCGCGTGCGGGAATTCGGGTCGAATGACGCCCGCCTGTTGCCAGCTATTCGCGATATTCACACAGAAATTGCTCGAATTTCAAACAACGCGGGATTGCAGAAGCTTCTCGGCCGAGAGATTTGGCAGTTCCTGCGGGTGGCGCATACTCGATTTGGTCGGTCGCCTGAGCGTCTGGCGGTCGCCTCGAAAGAACATGCGGGTGTGGTGGAGGCTCTAGCACAGCGGGACGGCGAGCTCGCCGAGCTGCTGATGCTGCGCCATATCGGCAATGCTTGCAAAGAGCTGCTGCAGGAAACCAGCGGCAACAAGGGATAACCAGGAACCGCAGCCTCGGGGGCTTGCAAGAATTCCGCGCAGGCGGTGGGAGGGAATGTGTCAAATTCAACCGAAGACATGATGTCTGCTGTGCCGAGCGGCGGCATTCTCAATGGGACAGGCGCATGGCTTCAAGCAACGATTGCCGTGCTGGCATTTGTTCTTATTGGGGTCGCAATGGCACCTGCATTTGTTCAGCTTTTTCTGGATAAGCCGCTTTATTATCCTGATGCCGTCTTCACACTCACCAATCTGTCGAGAATTTTCACTGACCCCGAGGTTGTCAGAACCTATGGGACGACCCTTGTTTTCACCGTGATTGTCGTCGTGTTGTCCATGCTTTTGGGCACGTGCTTTGCTATTTTGCTGGGGCGCACGGATTTGCCAGGCAAAGCACCGCTTACGGCGATCTTGCTTTGGCCGCTGTTTTTGTCGCCGCAGGTTATCGGGTTTGGCGCGATCCTTTCGTATGGTCCCTCGGGAATTGTGACGATCTTCGTCCGCGACTTCCTTGGGCTTCCGGTGTGGGATTTATATACGGTTGTCGGCATGGCGGTGATCACAGCTATAGCCAGTGCACCGGTTACGACTCTGTACTGCATTGTGGCGGCGCGCCAGCAGGATCCAAATCATGATGCCGCCGCGCGTATGGCTGGTGCCAAGCCTTGGCGTATTTTGACCAAGGTGACGTTGCCCCTGATGCGCCCCGCACTGGTCTTTGCGCTGATCATGAATGTGGTGCATGCGCTTGAAACGCTTTCGATACCGCTGATCATTGGCGGGCCTGCGAACATTAAGCTGATGACCACGCTGATTTATGAAAAGGCGTTTGAAACCTCTGGCATTCCCGAATACGGGCTGGTGTCCGCCCTTGCTGTGTCGATGATCGGTCTGGTGGCGATCCTGTTCGGTCTGCAGCGGCTCGTTTTACAGCGGGAATACCGGTTCGTCAGCATAGGATCGCGCGTTGGCGGTGCCAAGCCCTTGGAGCTAGGTGTGTGGAAATGGCCTGCATTTGGGCTGGTGTGGACCTACGTTATTTTTGCCATCCTGTTTTTGCTCGGCGCTGTATTTTTGCGGTCGTTCGCCTTCTTGCTTTCGCCTTATGTGCCGTTCTTCGACGTGGTCACATTGCAGAACTACGCTGATATTCTCACTGTCGAGGTTTACAAAAGATCGATCATCAACACGATTATTCTGGCCTTGGTCGGCGCCGGATTAGGCACGGCTCTGATCGCGGCTGTGGCGCTGGTGGCGCAGCGATCAAACTTCCCGCTGCGGCGGTTCGTCGACGGATTGGCCCAGATGCCCAGAGTCCTGCCCGGTTTGATTGTGGGACTCGGGGTGTTTTATGCATCGGTTTATGTGCCGATGCTGAGCTGGATGCGCAATACTATCTGGTTATTGCTGCTCGCCTATCTGATCCGGTTCATGAGTGCGGGTTATGGCATTGTGCTGCCAGCCCTGTTTCAGATCACCACGGATTTCGACCGGGCGGCAAAGGCTGCAGGCGCGGGGTGGACACGAACGATGGCGCGCATTGTTCTGCCTCTGCAAAAGCAGGCGCTTTTGTCGTGTTTCGTTTTGTTGATGATCCTGATTGTCAAGGAATATTCGGCGGCTGTGTTCCTCATGTCGCCTGGCAGCGAAGTTATCGGCACCACAATGCTCAGCTTGTGGATTCAGGGGCAGACCGGCCCCGTTGCGGCGCTGGCAGTGCTTCAAATTCTTCTCACCGGAGCGTTGATCACGGTCGCTTCACGCTTGTTCGGAGTAAAGCTTCATGACTGATGTAAAAGTTCGTAATTTGTGCCGCAGATATGGGGCGTTCGTCGCGCTCGACGATGTTTCCTTTGATGTTCAAAGTGGTGAGTTTCTCACCCTTTTGGGGCCGTCCGGTTGCGGAAAATCGACGACGCTGAGCGCCTTGGCGGGCCTTGACCGGCCAACGCTTGGTACAATCACCATTGGCGAGCGGGAAGTGTTCAATTCCGACAAGAACCTGTTTATCGATGCCCAGTTCCGTAATCTGGGTCTGATGTTTCAGTCATATGCTCTGTGGCCTCATATGAATGTATTTGAAAACCTGGACTTCGCGTTGGAGGTGCGCAAGGTGCGCGGGGCGACCGCGCGCGAGCGGATTCACGAGGCGCTGACCATGGTGGATATGGATGCTTATGCCGAGCGGTACCCGGCTGAATTGTCAGGCGGGCAGCAACAGCGCGTCGCGCTTGCGCGAACGCTGGTTTATCGGCCCGATGTGTTGCTACTCGACGAGCCCTTGTCCAATCTCGACGCCAAGCTGCGCGAAAAGGCGCGGCTGTGGCTGGGCGATTTGCAGCGCAGAACCGGCGTGACAATGGTGTTTGTGACCCATGATCAGGCCGAAGCGCTTTCATTGAGCGACCGTATTATTGTGATGAACAGGGGTAAGATTGCCCAGATCGGCACCCCGAATGAGGTTTATAAATCACCGGCAGACCCGTTCGTTGCCGATTTCGTCGGGGCGAGCAATCTGTTGCGCGGCAGGCTGCGAAAAAAGGGCGCGGGCCGTGTGGTTCAGTTCGGCGAAACATCGGAAATTCGGGTCGATGCCGAAGCGGCGGGCAATTTGCCCGAAGGCGACGTTGTTGTGAGCATACGTCCGGAAGTAGTGGCCATGCAGAAAGATGCTACCGGTGAAAACGTGCTCCCGTGCAAGGTGTTGAGCGCCAGCTATCTGGGTTCGCACTCGCTGGTGGTTGCGGAAATGGATGGCGCGAAGTTGCGGGTGGAGACCACCGGCAGTGTAAAAGAACTTTCTTCGGGATTTTTGAAAATGCCCAGGGAGGCGGTGCGATTGTTTCCCGTCGATGACTGGTTCGATGGGCTTGAAAATGTGGAAGCCGATCTGATGGGTGGACAGGGAGTAGCTGCGCAATGAGCGATGATTTCAAACCGGTTGGCGTGGTTGTTCCCGCTGGGGTCTTGGGCGGAGGTATTTCCTTGGCGCAGGTGCAATGGGGCCTCGATCAAGGTGCCGAGGCGATTGCCGTGGATGCCGGCTCCACCGATAGCGGACCGTCATGTCTTGCGACCGGCATTTCCAAAATGAGCCGCGATGCGATCAAGCGCGATCTGGCGGCAATGATACGGGTTGCCTTGCCGGCAGGCAAACCGATATTGGTGGGTACCTGCGGCACGGCGGGCACTGATGCCGGCGTTGACTGGACCCATGCGATCGTCATGGAGATCGCGGCTGAACTGAAAGTTTCGCCGAAGGTGGCGCTTATCTATAGCGAACAGAGCAAAAAGACGGTTTTGCAAAAGCTATCGGATGGGAAAATTTCGGCGCTGGCCCCTTCAAAGGATCTCGAAGCGGGTGTTGTTGAGCAGTGCGAGCATATCGTGGCGCTATTGGGCCCCGAGCCCTATATCGAGGCGGTACAAAATGGTGCCGACATCGTTCTTGGCGGGCGGACTACCGACACTGCAATTCTTGCCGCGGTGCCGTTGATGCTGGGTGCGGGCAAGCCGCAGGCCTGGCATGCGGCGAAGATTGCCGAATGTGGTGGCCTTTGCACCGAGAACCCCCGGGAAGGCGGCGTGCTGATTACCATTGGCAAAGACCATTTCGATGTGTGTCCGCTCAACCCCGATAATGTCTGCACGGTCTATTCGGTGTCTGCGCATATGCTGTATGAAAACAGCGACCCGCACCGGTTGGTAGAGCCGGGGGGCGTTCTTGAGGTCGAGGCGGCAGTATATGAAAAGCTGGACGGCAGAACGGTGCGGGTGCGCGGGTCCGAATTTGTTGAAAAGCCTTATACCATGAAGCTGGAGGGGGCGGGGGTTGGGCCCTATCAGACCATGATGATAGTCGGAATACAGGACCCAACAGTATTGGGTTCCCTTGAAGTTTTCATGGAGCGTATGCATGAGCGCCTCTCATTGATCATCACCGAAACCTTTCCTGGGCAAAACGACTGGACTATCTCGCTTCGCCCTTACGGCTGGAATGCAGTTTCCGGCGATGCCCCACCGGATGGTTTCGTGCCTCGAGAGGTGTTGCTGATGCTGGTTGTCACCGCGCCCACCCAGGATATTGCGACGCGCATGACTAAGGCGTGCAACTCTACCTTTTTTCATTTCCCCATCAAACGCGGCATTCCTTTGCCCAGTTATGGGTTCCCCTTTTCGCCGGCAGAAATTCAGATCGGCCAAGTTTATGAATTTTTGCTCAATCATGTAGTGGAGGTATCGGAACCCGGTGAGTTGGTACGCGTAAAATATCATTTCGATGCGCGGGAGAACGCGGCATGACTACTTTGAAAGACATCACAAAATATGTGCGTTCAAAGAATGCCGGGCCATTCTGGGTAACGGTCGATATGTTTTTCGAAAGCGAGAAGGAATTCAACTGCTATAAAGACAAGCCAGAATTGTCCGCTTCCTTCATCGCTGAACGGCTGGGGGTCGATCCCAAGATGTTGAAGAGGTTCGAAATTCCCCGCCTCAACACCATAAAGTTCTCATTTCCACGCGATCATTCGCAAGGTGGCGTGCTGGAGCGGGACATGCACAGTGGGCAGACATTTGTGCGGTTGCTGGATATTGTTGTTGCTCCATAGCTGTTTATCGATCACTTCTCGAATAGTGATTGATAAGATGCAGTGAATGAGTATCGGGCGCTCATGAACGCTTCACCACGTTACCTCTGTGACCGACGTCACGCTTGCGAAAATTGGAAATCGAAACCTGCCCCTTTATGCGCGAAGCCCGCGGTCAAGAGGGGTGAGCTTGCTGCAGGGCAATCGCTTGAAGGTCACATGTTTTGACTTGTGATCGCGTTGAAGAGGTATTGGTCGTCCCAGCCGAGGGTTTTTCGTCTGACCTTGCAGCTTGCCTTATCGTTGATTTGTTTGACTATATTGATGGGTGCGTGGCGGATAGTGGCCATGTTTGCGGGTCCGTTTTCGGTTCGCAGCCGCATGAGGTCGTCATGGAAGACGACATCCATGACCCAGTGGAGCCTGTTCTCGACGCCCCAATGGGCGCGAACGGCGCGGGCGAACGGAGCCGCCGTGAGCCTTGCGGAGGTGAGATAGTATCGCCGTGACAGCGATGTTGCCCCGTTGCGCTCGACTTCAGCCTCGACCATGGCGATGGCCGCAAGGGCGGGGAAACGCGGTTCGCCGGGAAAGCGCCGGTCGGAGGCAAGCCAGCCGACATCGTGGCTGACAAAGTGGCGACGGATCTCGATGCGGCCATGAGCCTCGGGCGTTCTGAAGACGCCGATCACCTTCGATTCCGCCGTCGACCCGGACTACCTAGAAGAGGCCGTTCCGGGCAGCGTCACGCTTTCCGCCCAGTAAGAAAGCGACCCGATGGCCTCCGCTCCTGAAACAGTGGCCCCGCCGACAGGCGGCGAGGCGCAACCGGCGGTCTCGTTTCGCGATGTCGCCATGATCTATCCCGGCCAACCGGCCGGGAGCGATCCCATCCTCAAAGGTATCATCCTCGACATAAGGCGGGGCGAGTTTTTCCTTCTCATCGGGCCGAAGGCGACATTGTCCTCGACGCTCAGCCAATCGAACAGCGGCCCGAAAATGGCCGGTCGCGACCGCAAGGTCCGCCGCGCGATCGCCGCAGAATATATCGACATGGTCGGCCTCAAGGGGCATGAGAAGAAGCTGCCGTCGGAGCTTTCCGGCGGCATGAAGCAACGCGTCCAGATCGCCAGAACGCTCGCCGCCGGGCCCGAAATCGTGCTGATGGACGAGAGCCCTTCGCAGCCCTTGACGCCCTGACCCGCCGGGTGCTGCAGAAGGAGCTTGCGCGCATCTGGAAGGAAACCGGGCGCACCTTCATATACGTCACCCACGACCTCCGCGAGGCCGTGCTTCTGGGCGAACGCGCCGGCGTGATGAGCCGGGGACCGTGCGCCAACATCAGCCAAGTCTACGGCATCGCGCTCGACTATCCCCGCGACGATCTCGACCCGGAATTCACCACGATAATACGCTCGCTGGAAGACGACATTGAAAGGGAGGCCTCGAGCCAATGGGCAAGCATCTGTGTGTCTACCTTTCGATCGCAAGGGTGGTCTGTTTCGTGCTGATCTGGCAAGTGGCATCGATGACGATCATCGATCCATTCTTCCTGCCGCAGCCGACGGTCGTTTTGTCAGGTTTCATCGAGTTTCTCGGCAACGGCACGATGGTGCAATCCGTTCTGATCAGCATCATGCGGATACTCGTCGGCTGGCTGATCGGCAGCGCCGTTGCCATTCCGCTCGGCCTGATGGTCGGCATTTCGGCGCGCGGACGGGCGATCGTCGATCCGTTCATCCATTTCTTCCGCTTCGTGCCGGCGATCGCGCTTGTCACGCTGTTCATCGTCTGGTTCGGCGTCGGTGAAATGTCGAAGATCCTGCTGATCGCCTATGCCACGGCCTTTATCGTCATGGTCAACACGGCAAGCGGCGTCGGCTCGATGCCGTGCTGCTGCGCACCTCGCTGACACAACTTTCGGTGAGGTAGATCAGTATGATGACGACGCCACTCCAGAACGCAAGCCTGTGGTCGCGGAACTTTTCCCATGTCAGGCGCCACTGGCTGGCGTTTCCGATGGCGTGGCTGTCCTCATCGGCCATCGCGGCCTTGGAGGCATCAAACTTCATATCCACGCTGCTCATAGCGCGTCCCTGCGGTCTGAAAACAGGTTCATATGCTCCTCCCAGGCATGAATTTTGTTATTAAATACCCCGCACATTTCGTTAGCTGTCGATGTTTTTAATTTATGTTTGTCGTTTTTGTAGTTTTGTTATTTTTGTGGTCGTCCGGTCATTGACAATCTTTGGCGGGGTCAGGATTACAGGCGTAATAACGGAGATCTGATGATTGATGGCACGGCCGACATTACAATCGATAGCCAACGAACTCGGCCTCTCCAAATTCGCCGTTTCCCGTGCATTGAGCGGCAAATCGGGGGTCAGCGAGGGGACCCGGAAGCTGGTTGAGGAGGCTGCGAAGCGGCAGGGGTATCAGCCGCGGGACTTTCGTCGGGTGACCACCGATCAGCTCGTCGTGATCGTGCGGGATGCGCCGACTGCAAACAGAGAATTGTGGATTGACGTGCGCAACGGCATAGAGATGCAGGCGATGCGTGAAGGGTTCAACGTCCGCATGGCCGAGAGCGAGGATGCCGACGAGGTTGGGGAACTGGCCGAAACCAACCTCGGTGTCATCATTCTCGGTCCCAACCGGCGGTCCGTGATGGAGGCGGCTCATGCGTCAGGGCGACCTGTCGTCGCCTGTTGTCACAATATTCCGCCATTGCTGGAAATCGATCAGGTCACCGGTTCGGACGAGGAGTCAGGGGCCGTGGTCGGAGAGTTTCTGGTTTCGCTCGGGCATCGCGATATCGTTTACGTTCACGGCCAGACGGGCTTTCCCGGTCGTGAAGCGCGCTTGCGTGGCTTGTTGTCGGCCGTCGGCGACTCGGCGCGGATCAGCGAACTTGCCCTCAGCAAGGATTATGCGTCAAGCGAGTTTGCGCCGGCCATGCGGCGCATTCTCGATAATGGCGCGTCGCCAACCGCGTTTTTCTGCGGCTCGGACGGCGTCGCCATAACCTGCCAGTCAGAGATCCTGCGGCTCGGCTTGCGTGTTCCCGACGATGTGACGGTCATTGGTCATGCGGATTATCCGCTGGCGACCCAGGTCTCGCCCATGCTGACGACAATTGATATGCCGCACCGGGAGATTGGATTGCAGGCGGTGCACATGATCCGCAACAGAATCTCCCAGTCACTCGGTCCGGCGCAACATCTCAGTATGCGCGTCCATCTCGTGGCAGAGCTGGTTGAGCGGGAGTCAAGCGGCCGGCCTGGCCAGCCTGACTGGGAGTGCTCCTTGAGCCGGGCCGGAGGTGCGGCGGCCTGATCGCTGCATCGGCATCTTTGGCGGCGGACATCGGCGTCTGAGCCGCGTGCCCCCTCGTTGCACAAGGTACGAACTTTCCTCCTTCACCCGATTGAGGTGAGCCTGATGACCTGCAGCGATCAGATGGGCCGCCATCGGCCGCCCCATGACGCCCAGCCCAACGAACCCAATGCGCATATAGCCCTCCATTTGTTTGCCTACTATCCGGCTAAAGATGTTTTGTATGTTGTGTAAATCGTTATTCGTGCACATTGTTGGAGGGAGCGTGCCCGCCTTCCGGCGGCATCCCGGGCTCGAGAGTTTCCTGAACGATGATGACAGCAACCCCGCTCATCAGGCGCAGAAACCGGTGCTTGCTGAGGTCGCGCGACGGGCCGTGGACCGGATTGCGATGATCGCAGATTAACGGTTCGGACTATCCGCCGGATAGTCTGACAAGCGGCGCCACGCTCTCGCGTGTGATCAGCCGGCTCGGTACCACGATGCGGCGCGCCGGCGCCGCTCCGCCGTTTTCGATCGCCTCGAGAAGCAAGGTGGCGGCCGTATGCCCCATCTCTTCCACTGGCTGCTCGATCGTCGAAAGCGGCGGCGTGCAGAATGCGCAAACAGGGGAACCGTCGAAGGAAACGATCGAAACGTCCTCTGGAATGCGCAAGCCAAGCTTGCGGATCCCGCTCATGAAGGAAATTGCCATGTCGTCGCTGGTGGCGATCACCGCCGTCGGCCTGTTTTCGAGCGCCTCGAAATCGGCGACGCCCTCAAGACCGATTCTGAAGCCTTGCTGGTAGTCGCGGCTGCCGCCCGAGCGCACCACGGCATCATCTCCAAGACCCGCCTCGGACAATGCCTCGATAACGCCGGCATAGCGCTCAATGTCGTGATAACTGCCCTTCGGCCCGGCAATATAGAAGAACCGCCTGTGACCCAGTCCGATCAGATCGCGGGTCACGGCGCGCACGGCCGCGCGATCGTTGGTCACGACGCTCGGCGTGCCGGCGTCGCTTATGTCCAGAAGCATCGAGACGACCGGAAGGCCCGCCTGGGCAAGCGAGCGGCCGTCGACTTCCGGCAATTTCGAGGACAGGATGATGACGCCCCGCGCCGTGCCGCCGAAGGCGAGATCGAGAATGTGGCGTTCCGAGGCCTCGTCGCGATCGAGGTTGGCGATCATCAGAGTGTAGCCGGCCTTGATCAGCGATTTGTTGATGCTTTGCAGGACCTGCGGGATAATCTGGGACGCGCCATAATAGAGCGATCCCGGAAGGATAATCATGATGGTGTTGGGTTTGCCGACCCTGAGAGACCGCGCCATGGCGTTCGGCGTATAACCCAGTTGCTTGGCCGCCGCATCGATCTTGGCGCGCGTCTTTTCGTTGACGCGACCGGGATTGGCAAGCGCGCGGCTGACCGTCGAAATTGCAACGCCCGCAAGCCGGGCGACATCCGCCATCAGCGGGCCTGATTGCTCGTCCGGAGTCACGCCATTGCTTTTGCTCAATTTTGTCTCCTCGTGGACACTTGCGTCGCGGTGCACGATCCCTCCGGTCAGTCTATAGCAAACGTTTGCCAAAAAGCTCTTGCAAAAAATATAGGCCTGATTATTATCTGGTCATGGCAATCGTTTGCCACTTTGCAACATACTGAGAAATATAGATTTTCTTTTGTGGGGACGCGTTTTCCGCAAACCTGCAGCGTGCCTGGAAAATGGAGCAGTCATGACTTCCCGCAACGGACTCCGCTTTGGCGTCGACCTGGTAACCTTCTTCCATCCGGGCTTTTGGAATGTGCCCGATCAGGACGCTGTCATCGCGTATGCCCACGAGGCGCCGCGCGCCTTCTGGGATCGGATACTCGACAGCGTGCAGTCTTCCGGCGTCACGGGCGTCGAGCTGACCTTCTCGCCTTTCAACTGGCAGGATGCGATCGAGACATACGGCTCGGTCGAGGGGGTCGCGGACGCACTTTCCGGGCGCGGGCTTACGCTTTGCAGCGGTTTTTTCGCCGAACTCGAAGCGGCCGGGGATTTTGCGGCGCCGGAGGCGCAGCAGGCGATCATCGACAAGGCCGAACGCTATGCCGATTTTCTGAAGGCGTGCGGCAGCGACATCATGGTCATCGGCGCGCCCTTGCGGCAAACGCCGGGCGAACAGCCGGTCGTGTTTCACGACTTTGATCGCGTGAAGGCGATCGCTGATTTCCTGAACCGCCTTGGCGCGATCCTTCTTGCCCGCGGCGTGCGTCTTGCGCTTCACACCGAGGCGCATTCCGTTTTCGCCGCCGCGCGCGACGTGGACCTGATGATGCTGCTGACCGATCCGACCTATGTGCATATGTGCCCGGACACCGCCCACATCATCCTGTCCGGTTCCGACCCGATCCAGCTCGTCGATCGTCATCATGAGCGCATGATCATCGCTCACTGGAAGGATGCGATCGGGCCGATGCCCGCCGACACCCCGATCGATGAGCATATTCATGATCGCCATCGTCCCTATTTCTGCGGTTTCGGCCTGGGCCGGGTCGACTGGCCCGCCTGGATCCGTCTTCTCCGCGATCGCAATTTCGAAGGGTGGGCAATCCTCGAACTCGATGCCGCGCCGGATCCCGTGCGCGACATTGCCGGCGGGTTGACGCTCGTCAGGCAGGCGCTCCTGCCGATCTATCGCTGACGTCAGAACGACCAGAGAAGCTGCAACAAACGGCCCTGAACCAAAAACAGAAGAGGTGGAACAATGATCAATAAAACCAGACTGTTACTCGCAAGCGCGGCGCTAGGCATAACATTCGCCGCCGCCCAGGCACAGGAAGCGCCAAAGGCGGAGGTCTTCAGCTCGTGGACTTCGGGCGGCGAGGGCCGCGCGCTGCAGGCGATCAAGAGCGAATTCGAAAAGCGCGGCGGCACGTGGGAAAATTCCTCGATCGCCGGTTTTGAAAATGCCAATGCCGCGTTCCAGAACCGCCTGGTGGCCGGCGACCCGCCGACTGTCAAGCAGCTTATCGTCGGGAAGGATCCCGCGGAGTTCATCGCGCTTGGCCTGATGACCCCGATCGACGACGTCGCGACAGCCGGAAACTGGGACGCGGTGCTGCCGAAGGCGCTGTCGGACTACATCACCTATGATGGCAAGGTCTATCTTGTGCCGACGGGCATCCACGGCGAAAGCTGGATGTTCTACTCCAAGGCCGCCTTTGACGCGGCCGGCATCACCGAAGAGCCGGCGACCTGGGATGCGTTCTTCGCCGATATGGACAAGCTCAAGGCGGCCGGCCTCGTGCCGATCGCGTGGGGCGGTCAGGCCTGGCAGGAAACCAAGGTTTTCAACATGGTTCTGCTGTCTCAGGTTGGCCTTGACGGCTTCCTCAGGATTTACGTTGATGGCGATCAGGAGGTGCTGGCTTCGGATGGTGTTCGAAACACGCTCGAGATCTTCGGCAAAATGCGTGACTATGTCGATGAGGGTTCACCGGGGCGGAACTGGAACGATGCCACTGCCATGGTGATTACCGGCAAGGCCGGCGTCCAGTTCATGGGCGATTGGGCCAAGGGCGAGTTCACGGCGGCCGGACAGGCGCCCGGCGAGGATTTCGGCTGCGCGTTTTCGCCGGCCACGCCGGGCATGATCTACATCGGTGACGCCTTCGGCTTCCCCACGGTTTCCGACCCGAACGGCGCGGCGGCCCAGAAACTGATAGCGGACGTGGTGATGGACCCGTCGGTACAGGTGGCGTTCAGCCTCAGCAAGGGCTCGATTCCGGCGCGGACCGATGTCGACAAATCGCAGTTCGACATGTGCACCCAAAAGGGCATGGCGATGATGGCCGAGGGCAAGATCGTGCCCGAGCATGCGATTACGCTGACGCCGGAAGCAGTCGGTATGCTGACTGATTTCGTCGGCGAGTTCTGGAGCGAACCGTCTCCCGACATTGATGATGCGGTCGCGCAGTTCTCGGCAATTTTCGAGTAGCGCCCAGACATGAACGGTTGACCTTGCACCAAAGGCCCTGACGCTCCCGGACGGTCGATCGACCGGGAGCGCGTGCCCGATCCGCCGCCTGCCGCCCTCGTCTTCGCCAGGGCGTGCGTCAATCGCATCGACAGAGAACAACCGATGAAACGCAAACACCCCATCGCCGCTATCGTCGCGCTGTCGCCCACATGGCTGGCGGTGATCCTTGTCTATATCGGTACAATGGTCTGGTCCGTGCGTCTTTCGTTTACGGATTCCCGGCTTTTCCCGTCGTCGAACTATGTCGGCTTCGCGCAATACGAAAAGCTCTTTTCGTCCAGCAAATGGCTGACGGCGCTGCAGAATCTGGTGATCTTCGGCGTGCTCTACGTCGTTGGCTGCCTGGTCCTGGGGTTTGTGCTGGCCGCAGCGCTCGACCGCAAGGTCCGTTTCGAAAGTGCCTTCCGGACCATTTTTCTTTACCCCTATGCCATGTCCTTCATCGTGACCGGCCTTGTCTGGCAATGGCTGGCAAACCCGACATTCGGCTTGCAGGCCAGCGTCAACATGCTTGGCTGGACCAGTTTCCGGTTCGACTGGCTGACCTCGCGGGAAATGGCGATCTACGCGGTTGTCGTCGCCGGCATCTGGCAGGGGGCGGGTCTGGTCATGGTGCTGGCGCTGGCCGGCATGCGCGGTGTGGACGGGGAGCAGTGGCGGGCGGCGAGGATTGACGGCATCCCCGTCTGGCGCGTTTATGTGTCGATCGTTCTGCCGCAACTCGGCCCGGTGCTTGCGGCCGCCGGAACGCTGCTGACGATGGGGGTGATCAAGACCTATGACCTCGTGGTCGCGCTCACCAATGGCGGGCCGGGATCGGCCACCGAAGTGCCGGCCAAATTCATCATGGACAATCTGTTTCAGCGGCAGAATCTGGGCCTCGCCATGGCCGCCGCCACCTCGCTTCTTCTGATGGTTGTCATCATCGTCGCACCCTTTCGCTATGCCCAGACAATCAGCGCCCGGCGCAAGGCAGGTACCTTATGACCCAACCCCGCGGACCAAAGCCCGGACGCATGACGGCGGGCCGCGTCGGCCTCTATCTGTTCCTGCTGAGCGCCGTCCTGTTCTTCGCCGTGCCGCTTTACGTCATGATCGTCACGTCGCTGAAAACCATGGAGGAGATACGTCTCGGCCAGATCTTCGCCCTGCCGCGTCATTTCGATTTGTCGGCCTGGATCACGGCCTGGACGGCGGCCTGCACCGGAACAGAATGTGGAGGCATCCGCGTCGGTTTCTGGAACTCCGTCAGGATCACCATTCCCGCGGTTGCCATTTCGGTTTTCGTCGGCGCCGTCAACGGCTACGCCCTGTCGTTCTGGCGGGTGAAGGGATCGAAGCTTCTGTTTGCGCTGCTGATGACCGGCGCCCTGATACCCTATCAGGTGTTTCTCTATCCGCTGGTCCGCGCAATGGCCACGCTCGGGCTCTACAATTCCCTCGGCGGCATCATCCTGGTGCATGTGCTTTTCGGCCTGCCGCTGGTCACGCTTCTGTTCCGCAACTATTTCGTGACGATCCCCGAAGAGCTGTTCAAGGCCGCGCGCGTTGATGGCGCCGGCTTCTGGCGCATCCTTCTGGAGATCATGCTGCCGATGGCCGCTCCGATGATCGTGGTCGCTTCGATGTTTCAGTTCACCGGCATCTGGAACGATTTTCTGCTCGGCCTCGTCTTTGCCGGCCGGGACAATCTTCCGATGACGATACAGCTCAACAATGTCGTCAACACCACGACCGGCGAACGCCTCTACAACGTCAACATGGCGGCCACCATGCTCACCGCGCTCGTGCCGCTTTCCATCTATTTCCTCTCCGGCCGCTGGTTCGTGCGCGGTATCGCCGCCGGCGCCGTCAAAGGATAAGGCTCAATCATGGAAACCGCCGTTTCAGTCAGGGATCTGAAGATCGCCTATGGCGACCACACGGTCATCGAGGAATTGTCGATCGATATCTCCCACCGCGAATTTCTCGTTCTGCTCGGCCCTTCCGGTTGCGGCAAGTCAACACTGCTGAACTCCATCGCCGGGTTGCAGGATATCACCGACGGTGAAATCTGGATCCATGGCAAAAATGTCACCTGGGAGGAACCGAAGGATCGCGGCATAGGGATGGTTTTCCAATCCTATGCGCTTTATCCGCGGATGTCGGTTCGGAAAAACCTCTCCTTCGGCTTGCGCGTCGCCGGTCTGCCGAAGGCGGAAATCGAGGCCCGCGTGGACCGCGCCGCGCGATTGCTCCACCTTGAAAAACTGCTGGACCGCAAGCCATCGGAACTTTCCGGCGGACAACGCCAGCGTGTTGCCATCGGCCGGGCGCTTGTGCGCGAAGTCGACGTCTTTCTGTTCGACGAGCCGCTGTCGAACCTCGACGCCAAGCTGCGCAATGAGCTGCGCGTAGAGATCAAGAAGCTGCATCAGCAACTCGGCAACACGATGATCTACGTTACCCACGACCAGGTTGAGGCGCTGACATTGGCGGACCGCATTGCGATCATGCGTGACGGCGTCATCCAGCAGATAGCCGCGCCATCGGAAATCTATCATCGTCCCGTCAACCTGTTCGTCGCGGGCTTCATCGGCGCTCCCGGGATGAATTTCATATCCGGCAGCATCGATCTTGCGGATGGCGGACCGGTTTTTGTCAGCCCGGATCTTTCGCTCGACCTTTCGGGCTATGCTTTCCGGGAGGGCGCGAGACCCGGCCAGGCGACGCTCGGCTTCCGTCCCGAGCATCTTGCGATCGACGGCGCGGCAGCGGGGCTTCCTGTCATTGCCGGCCGTGTCGCTGTCGTTGAACCGATGGGCTCTGACGCGATCGTGTGGTTCGACCGGGGCGGGAGCAGCCTTTCGCTCAGAACCATGGACGAGGTGGCCCTGCAGCCCGGAGACGCCATCGTGCCCGGGATCGATATCGCCAGAGCGTCGCTCTTCGATGACGCCGGCCACCGTCTGTAATACGCAAATACGATCGGAAATCCATGTCCACCAAGATATACGACGCGCTTGTGATCGGTTCCGGCGCTGCCGGTTCCTTCGCGGCAAAGGAACTCACCGAACAGGGGCTTTCCGTCCTTCTTCTGGAGGCCGGTCGCGAGATCGGAGCGAAGGATTTCGATCCAGACCGGAAGAAGCCGCCGGCCGGCGCCATCAATGTCTGGGAGCGCATGCGCGCGACGCTGAAGGGCCAGCCGATCCAGGCGCGGGCCGCGTTCTTCAGCGAGCGTCTGAGCCATTTCTTCGTCAACGACAGGAAAAATCCCTATACCACGCCGAAGGGCGAACCCTTTCTCTGGATTCGCGGCCGGCAGGGCGGCGGTCGCCTTCATAGTTTCGGGCGTGTGCTGTTGCGCTGGAGCGATGCGGACTTCAAGATCAGATCACGAACTGGCAAGGGCGAGGACTGGCCGGTTTCCTACAGCGATCTGGCCCCCTTCTACGATGAGGTCGAGCGTTGCCTCGGGCTTTACGGCAACAGGGACGATGTCGAAACGCTGCCCGACGGCATCTATTGCCGGCCTGCGATGCTGACGCCGGGCGAGCAGGCATTCAAGTCTGCGGTCGAGAGCCGATGGCCGGGTCGTCACGTGGTTTCGTGGCGCTACATCGCCCCCGATCCGGAGCGGGTGCCGCGGCCCTTGCGCGACGCCATGGCGAGCGGCCGGCTGAGCATCCGCTACAATGCCGTCGTCCGCCGCGTGGTAACGGATGACACGACCGGTCTGGCGACGGGGGTGGAGTTTATCGACCGGGCGACAGGGAAAGCGGAAATTGTCCATGGGGCGAAGATCGTTGTCTGCGCCTCGCCCGTGGAAAGCGTCAGGCTGCTGCTGAATTCCGCGTCCTCCCGGCATCCCGATGGCCTGGGCAACAGTTCCGGCCTGCTCGGCCGCTATTTCATGGACCAGCTTCCATGCCTGGCTTTCGGGTCGTTTTCGGGCGCCAAGGGCTGGGCGCGGGACAGTTCGGCCCCGGAGGACCCGTTCTACAATGCCTCCGGCGGGATATTCATACCCCGGTTCGACGAAAGCGAGCAGGCCCGTGGCGATTTCGACTATCAGGGCAGCGTTGGACGAAGCCCGGTGGCTGACGACAGCGACGCGCAGCTCTCCTTCTTCGGTTTCGGTCGCATGCTCCCATACCCGGACAATCGCATTACGCTGGATATGCGACGCAAGGATGCCTGGGGCATTCCCGCGCCGCATATCCGCTGCGTCATGCACGAGGAGGAAAAAGCGCTTCTCCGTCGACAGGAGGAGACGATCATCGATATGATCCGCGGCGTTGGCGGCGAACTGGAATTCGTCGGCTCGCCCTCGGGCTTGAAGGAATTCGGAAAGGGCGCCTTCCCACAAGCCGATCCCTTCAGCCGGATGATGTTTCGTCTCTGGTTCGGCAAGTCGATGCGCATGGGGGCGGCAATCCACGAGACCGGTGGCGCGCGCATGGGCGAGACGCCCGAGACATCCGTGCTCGATCCGTTCAACAGGCTCTGGGATGCCCCCAATGTTCTGGTCACGGATGCGAGCGCCTTTCCCGGCAGCGGCGTTGCCGGAACCACGCTCACGGTCATGGCCTTGACGATCCGGGCCTGCCGCAACTTGGGTGGCGCCGCCTGTTCGGACAGTTTGGCGGCTGAGCAAAGCTAATCCCGGTTGTCGTTCATGCCGCCTGTTATGATCAGATCATGGAGGAGACCCCTTCATGATCTGATTGCCAGATCCGCCGACAGGCCTCGATCGGGTTCTCGCGGCAAGGCCGGAGTGCGGATGCATGACCAGCCCGCTGGTCTTTCCGATGCGGGAATGCATCCGGCGATTGGGCGGTTCATTCTCGGACCCACTTCGTGTTATGACAACAGAACAACGGGGCCTGTCGTGCTGCCTGACGGGCAAGTCCTGCGGGTATGGACCCTGCTGAATGAAGTGTGAGCTGCCGGAGGCCGCGTATGTTCTCGAATTCTTCCATCCGGGCGACGGTTGACAACCTTCAGACGGTTTTGAATGCCATGCCGCTGCCCGTCATCATCAAGGATCGCAGCCATCGGATCGTGGTCGCAAACGATGCCGCCTGCACATTCTTCGGCCAGCCGCTTGAGGCGCTGCTCGGCTCGCTGGACGAGCAATTGCCGGAGGAGCAGAGGGCTGTCTTCTGGAAGGTCGACAACCGGGTTTTTGCGACGGGAGAGCCGAACGAGAATGAAGAGGTCGTTACCGACGCCAAAGGTGACGTCCACGTCATCGTGACGCGGAAGCGGCTCATCGAGCTCGATACAAAGGATGGCAGGGAGCCGTTTATCCTGGCCATTCTCTCGGATGTGACGAGTAT
Source organism: Martelella sp. NC20 (assembly GCF_013459645.1). Classification (NCBI taxonomy): domain Bacteria; kingdom Pseudomonadati; phylum Pseudomonadota; class Alphaproteobacteria; order Hyphomicrobiales; family Aurantimonadaceae; genus Martelella; species Martelella soudanensis. Next base: position 193,639 of record NZ_CP054862.1, on the reverse strand, counting down.
CCGCGAAGCCGAGGCGCGGGCCGCCTATCTTGCCGAGCACGACCCGCTGACAGGTCTTTCGAACCGGAACCGCCTCACCGAAAAGCTGTCCGAGGCTATCCTCGGTTCCGGTCGTTCGCAAACGAAAATTGGGTTCCTGCTTATGGATCTCGACGGATTCAAGCAGGTGAACGATCGATATGGTCACGTTGCGGGTGATGAACTTCTGCGGGTGATTGCCCGACGCCTGTCCGGTCAGGTCCGGTCCGGCGATATGGTGTCGCGGATCGGAGGCGATGAATTCTGCATCATCCAGGCGGGCGTCGAACAGCCATCCGGTGCCTTCGCGCTTGCGCAACGCCTTATCCGCGCGCTTGAAGAGCCGGTCATCATCGGGCAGACGCGGGCCTCTGTCTCGGTGTCCATCGGGATCGCGCTGTTTCCCGACGACGCCTCGGGCGCGGACGAACTCTACAACAACGCCGACATGGCACTCTACGCGGTAAAACGGTCCGGTGGAAGCAGCTATCTTCGTTTCGACCATCCTCCCGGCGGCCATGACTGGCCGGAATGGGACGTTGAAAAGGAGCTTCGCGCAGCGATCACGCATGGCGATGTCTCTCTTGCCTACCAGCCGTTGTGTGGCGGCATGGATTCGGTGATCGCCGGATATGAAGCGCTCGCCCGGTGGACGCATCCTGAAAGAGGCGAGATTTCCCCGGACGTCTTTATCCCGGTTGCCGAAAGGACCGGCATCATTCGCAGGCTCGGCGCCTGGATCCTGGAGACGGCATGCCGTGATGCGGCGACGTGGCCGGACAATGTGCGCGTATCCGTGAATGTGTCTTCGGCCCAGCTTGAGGACGGACAGCTGGCCGAGGCGGTCCGCCATGCGCTTCAGGCCTCCGGGCTTGCGCCCCGACGCCTTGAACTGGAGATCAAGGAATCGGCTCTTATCGGCGCGACCGAGATGGTCACGCAGACCTTCTCCGAACTGAAGGAGATCGGCGTTCTTCTGGCGCTGGATGATTTCGGCGGCGGAACCTCGTCGATCTCCAGCATCCAGCGCATGCCGTTCGACCGGATCAAGATCGACCGCAGTTTCGTTTCCAACCTGGATTCCGACGCCCGCTCCGTCGCGATCATCCGCGCCATCCTGGCGATCGGAAAGGAGCTCAACCTGTCGGTCACGGCCGAAGGGGTCGAACACGAGAGCCAGCGCGTCGCCCTCAGGCACATGGGATGTCCCGAACTTCAGGGCTTTCTCCTCGGCCGGCCGGAGCCGCTCTCAAGCGTGAACGAACGCGCGGAGCAGGCAAGCCGCGGCAAGGAAGCAATCTGATCGCTGCTCAGCGACGGACGATCGAACCGCCGCGTCGTGAAATGGCTGCGGCCACCCTCATGATGCAAACGGCATGGCATCATGCCGATACCCCGGGGGTCAGCCCGTTGCGGCGGCGTCGAGGATCTCGCGCTTGCCGACATGGTTGGCGGGGCCGACGAGGCCTTCGCGCTCCATGCGTTCCACCAGGGACGCGGCACGGTTGTAGCCGATCGATAGGCGGCGCTGGATATAGGAGGTCGAGCACTTCCTGTCGCGCTGGACGATCTTCACGGCCTTTGCGAAGAGATCGTCGACGTCATCATCGTCGGAACCCATATCGGTCGCATCGAAGACGGCGGCGTCCTCTTCGCCCTCGTCTTCCTCTTCCTCGTCGACGACAACGCTGCCGAGATAGGTCGGCGTGCCCTGTGTCTTCAGATGGGCGACGACCTTCTCCACCTCGTGATCGGAAACGAAGGGGCCGTGGACACGGGCGATCCGTCCGCCGCCCTTCATATGCAGCATGTCCCCCTGCCCCAGCAGATACTCCGCGCCCTGCTCGCCGAGGATCGTGCGGCTGTCGATCTTCGAGGTCACCTGGAACGAGATGCGCGTCGGGAAGTTGGCCTTGATCGTGCCGGTGATCACGTCGACCGAGGGTCGCTGCGTGGCCATGATCAGGTGGATGCCGGCAGCGCGCGCCATCTGCGCCAGACGCTGGATCGTGCCTTCGATCTCCTTGCCGGCGACCATCATCAGATCGGCCATCTCATCGACGATGACGACAATGTAGGGCAGTGCCGAGAGATCGAGCGCCTGTTCCTCGAAAATCTGTTCGCCGGTGGTGCGGTCAAAGCCGGTGGGCACCGACACCATGATGGTTTCGCCCGTGGAGCGGGCCTCGGCGACGCGCTTGTTGAACCCGTCGATATTGCGAACGCCGAGCCGCGACATCTTGCGATAGCGGTCCTCCATTTCGCGGACGGCCCATTTCAGCGCCAGAACCGCCTTCTTCGGATCGGTCACGACCGGGGTGAGAAGATGCGGGATGCCGTCATAGACCGACAGTTCCAGCATTTTCGGATCGACCATGATCAGGCGGCATTCTTCCGGCCGTAGATGATAGAGCAGTGACAGGATCATGGTGTTGATGGCGACGGACTTGCCCGAACCGGTGGTGCCGGCCACCAGAAGATGCGGCATTTTCGCCAGTTCCGCGACCACCGGCTCGCCGCCGATATTCTTGCCGAGGCAAAGCGGCAGGCGGAAATCCGTCGTCATGTAGAGGCGGTTTTCGAGAAGCTCCCTGAGATAGACCGTCTCGCGCTCTTCGTTCGGAAGCTCGATGCCGATCACATTGCGGCCGGGAATAACCGCGACGCGCGCCGAAAGCGCCGACATCGAGCGGGCGATATCGTCCGAAAGATTGATCACCCGCGAGGACTTGACGCCCGGCGCCGGTTCGAATTCGTAAAGCGTGACGACCGGGCCCGGACGGACGTCGATGATCTCGCCCTTGACGCCGAAATCCTCGAGAATGCTCTCGAGCAGGCCGGCGCTCTGTTCCAGCGCTTCCTGGCTCAGATCGCTGGTCTCGTCCGAACGCGGCGCCTGCAGAAGCTCGATCGAGGGGAACAGGAAATCGGTTTGTTCATGTTTCGCCAGAACATGCAGGGGCTCTGCGACAGTATCCGGCGCATCATCTTCTTCCGGTTCCATTTCGGGCCGGATGTCATGCTCCTCGGCGACGGCGGCAATATCGTCTTCGGGCTCGTCTTCCGGATCGTCCTCCGCCTCATCCGCATACATTTCGGCGAACCCGTCGTCGCGCTCATCGACGGGGCTCTCGTCCGCATGCGCGACTTGTTCGTCCATGCGGTCGCTTAGGCCGCGCTGCGTCGGGCTGTAGAGCAGGACCTGCCGGTAAAGCGCGATTGGCGAGGGACCGTCTTCGGCGACCGTTTCCGGTTCATCGATGACGGTTTCCACCGCGTCCGAGGTCGCGGTCCATGGCGTGCCGTCTTCGTCAGCATTCGCCTCATCGGCGAAATCGATGTCTTCGCACAGGGCGGCTTCCGCGATCGGCGTTACGCCTTCGAAAAGCCCGAGCGCCATCATCTCGAAAGCGAGCCCATCCGGAATGAAGGCAAGATATCCTTCGTCGGCCGGTGTTTCGTTGGCTTCGCCCACCGTGGCTACCGGTTGGACGTCATGCGTTTCAGAGCGTGAGGGCGCGTGCGAAATATTCACTTTGCTTTCGTCATTGGTTGCTGAAGGCTGCTCCGGCATCGTTGTTTGCGCGGCAGGTTCAGGCTCGGGTTCGGGGAAGGCTTGCAGCTCTGCATCATGCTCCGGCGCGCCGATCGGCTGGAACAGGAAATCCACCAGCACCGGCGGTTCGGCCGGGAAAGGCGCCAGCTTCTGGCCATGCGGCGCGCCGTCGTCCCGCGCGGCGGGCAGCTCGTCGGCAATGCGGTCCTGAAGCGCAACGGCTGGCGAGCGCGATGGCGGCCCGTAACACGCCTCCGGCCTTTCGCCGGTCGCGGCCGGGGGCATTTCAGGTTCGGGGTGTTTCTTGTGCGGCGTGCGGGTGAAGCGCACATTCGGTCCCAGCACGAAGGGACGCTGCCAGGTCGGAAGCCGGTCAGGGTCCAGGATCGCCGCATCCGGATTGCGTCGCGACGGCTCAGCGAACCGGTCGTCCCCTTCTGTCTGAAGACTGTCCACCCGTACCGTTTCGGCGGGTTTCGATTGAAGGCTTGGATATCGCGAAAAGGGCATGCTGATGAAGACCAATCTGAGAGCTGTCACTCAGCCAATGTGATAGAAAAGAAACCTTAACCAGTCGTTTCCTCCGGCAAAGATTGGCATCGCAAACCTGGCAGGCGTTGCCGCCGGTCCCGTGCTGAAATCCGCCCGCCGTGCCGGCGCTGACGCCTTTGAAACAAGCCCTTGTTTTGCCTCGCCGAGCCTGGAACCGGCCGCGATCACGCCTGCCTTCATGCCGTCGGATCCGGGCGTCCGATGCTCCTCATGAGCGCGGATCAGGCACACAATATGCGGGCTGGACGATCATGTCCTTTGGCGCGGGTGGCGACGGCAACGGCGGCTGGTTGACGTTCAACAATACCGGCGGTTCCTTTTCCGGCGCTGTCGATATTTCAGGCGGCGGTTTCGCGCCGTCGGTCCAATCAGAAATCCTGGTCCCAGCAGGTATAGCCGTTCCCGGCGCTGGATGCCGGCCAGCCGGGGTCGCCGGTGCGGGCGTAGTCGATCAGGGCGCCCGACATGGCCTCTGCCAGCCGGGCGGCTCCGGCATCGCCGTTGGCCAGCGGAAAGCGATCGACGCTGGCAAAGACGAAGGGCTCGTCGAAACCGTGGGCGGCCCCGAACCGGGCGTTTTCCGATTGCGGGGTCCAGCGGAACTCATAGCCATAGCCGGTTCCGCCGGCATCGCGATGGGCGGCGAGCATGGCGATGGCCGGATCGCGGTAGATGGTGCGCGACAGGAAGATTTCCTCATATTCGCTGAAGCTTGCGCCCGGCCGTTCCCCCTCCAGCGCGGCGAGCCGTGCCTCCGCGTTTTCGGGACAGAACAGACGGACGGTGCGCAACACGCCGGCGCGGTCTTTCACCGCTGGCATCACGCCCATGGCATACCACATCCGCGCCTCGTCGCGGGTCCAGCCGGCAACGATGCGGTGATCTCTGAAGCAGCCCGTGGCGAGGCCTTCCATCGGGTGGCGGTTGAGACTGGCTCCATCGAGAACGATGCCGAATGTCCGCCCGCCCGGCGCGTTGCGCTCGCCGAGATGGGTCGCCAGCACCGCGCCTTGCAGGTCGAGAATGTCGTCCGTGCCGAGGGCCTGAAGGGCGGCTTCGTCGCCCGGTTCGACGCCCGCGCGGGCGAGAAAATCGGCGGCCATGTCTGTGGCCGTATCCTGATCGATGATGCGGCTTGCCGGGCCGCTCATCACCCAGACGCGGCGAAACAGGCCGGCCGCGCCATCGACGCCGAACAGCGCCGAAATGGTAAACGCCCCCGACGACATGCCGGCAAGCGTGACATTGTCGGGATCGCCGCCAAAGGCCGCGATATTGTCGCGCACCCATTCAAGCGCAGCGATGAAATCCAGCATGCCGCGATTGGCCGCGGCGTATTCCGGGCCAAAGGCTTTCGCAAGATGCAGGAAGCCCGGCGCGCCGACCCGCATGTTGGGGCGCACCAGAACGACATCGCCGCGGGCGACGAAGCCGGGCTCGTCGTGAAAACTCCCCTGCCCTGCCCCCGCCTGAAACCCGCCGCCAAAGGCATGGACGATGACCGGCCGCTTTCCGCCGTCGATCGCCGGCGTCCAGACATTGAGATTGAGACAATCCTCGCCGGTTTGGAAACCCGCGCCGCGCGGGGCCCATGCGGGCGGATCATTTCTCTGTTGCGGCGGGGCGAAGCCGGGCATGCGGGCATCGATACCGCCCTCGTTTTCGATCCCTTGCGGCGGGCGGAAGCGCAACGGTCCGAGCGGCGGCGCTGCATAGCGGATATTCAGGAACCGCGCGACGCGGCCGTCCAAAAGCCCGTGATAGGTCGCCCGTCGGCTGGTTGCGGAAATTGCCCTGTCGGTGCTCATGCGGCGCTCCTTTCCAGAAGGTGGCAGGCCGCGCGCTGGCCGCCGCCGGTATCGCGCATCGCCGGCGTTTCACGGGTGCAGCGCTCGAAGGCGAGCGGACAGCGCGTGCGAAACGCGCAGCCGGAGGGAATGGCATGCGCGCTCGGGATCTCGCCGGCAAGCCGCGCGCGCCGCTCCTGCCCCTTTCCGGGCACGGAATCGAGCAGCGCCCTCGTATAGGGATGGGCCGGCGCGCTGTAGATGCGCGCGCTCGGGCCCTGCTCGACGATCTCGCCGAGATACATCACCGCGATTTCATCGCACATGAACCGCACCACCCGGAGGTCGTGGGAGATGAACAGCATGGTGGTATTGTGGCGGTCCTGAAGGTCGCGCATCAGGTTCAGCACCTGCGCCTGAACCGAGACGTCGAGGGCCGAGACCGGCTCGTCGGCGACGATCAGGTCGGGATTGGTGGCCAGCGCGCGGGCGATCGCGATGCGCTGGCGCTGGCCGCCCGAAAACTCATGCGGGAACCGGTCGAGGGCTGCCTGCGGCAGGCTCACCTCGTCAAGCAGGCGGGCGGCGGTGCGCACGCGCTCATCCGGCGTGCCGACGCCGTGGACAAGCTGCGGCTCGACCAGCGTTTCGCGCACCGACATGCGCGGATTGAGCGAGCCGAACGGGTCCTGGAAGATCATCTGCATATGCCGTCGCTCGGCGCGCAACGCGCTCGCGCCGAGGGTCGATAGATCGCGCCCGCGAAAGCGGATTTTACCCGATGTCGGCTCGATCAGCCTGAGCACCAGCCGGGCGGTGGTCGATTTTCCGGAACCGGATTCGCCCACGAGGCCGAATGTGCTGCCGCGCGTAATGGCGAGATCGACGCTGCGCACGGCCTGCACCGCGCTGAAGCTTTTCGAAAGGCCGGTGACGTGCAAGAGAGGTTCGCTCATGCCTGTTCCTCCATCGGGTGCCAGCACCGCGCTTCGGTCTGTCGTTTGGGCTCAAGCAGCGGCCGTTCGCGACAGACCGCGTCGGCGCGCCCGCAGCGCGGGGCGAACCGGCAGCCTTCCGGCCAGTGGCCGACCGGCGGCACGCTGCCGGGAATGGGCGTCAGCCGGTCGCGGCCATCGTCATCGGCCGGCACGGCGGCGAGCAGGCCGTTGGTATAGGGGTGCTCGGGTCGGCGGACGATGTCGGCCGCCCTGCCCCGCTCCGCCACGTCGCCGGCATACATCACCACCGCCCGGTCGCAGAAATCGCCGACCACTTCGAGATCGTGGGTGATGAACAGCATGCCGAGCGAAAGCTCGCGGCGCATGTCATCGAGAAGGTCCAGCACCTGCGCCTGAATGGTGACGTCGAGCGCCGTCGTCGGCTCGTCGGCGATGACGAGCGAGGGGCCGCAGGAGATCGCCAGCGCGATCATCACCCGCTGGCGCATGCCGCCGGAAAGCTGGTGGACATAGCCCTTCAGGATCTCGCGCGGGCGCGGTATGCCGACGCGGTCCAGCAGTTCGGCGGCGCGATCCGTCGCCGCGGCGCGGCCAAGGCCGAGATTGTGGCGGATGGAATCCGTCATCTGCCGGCCGATGGTGAGGGTCGGATGCAGCGCCGTCATCGGCTCCTGAAAGATGAAGCCCATATGCCGGCCGCAGAGCGCGCGGCGCTGTTTCGGCGGCAGGTCGGAAATCACCTGGCCGTTGAGGGTTATCCGGCCGCTGATCGCCGCGTTGTCGGGCGCGATCCCCATGACCGCGCTGGCGGTGACGGATTTGCCGCAGCCGGATTCGCCGACCAGCGCCACCGCCTCGCCCTGGCGCACGTCAAACGAGACGTCGGTGATGATCGGCAGCACGCCGTTCGGCGTGCGAAAGGACAGGTTGAGGCCCTCGACATCGAGGACGACGGGTGACGTTGTCTCGGTCATTGGTAGCGTATCCGCGGGTCGAGCCAGGCATAGACGATATCGATCGCCAGGTTGAGAACGGCGAGCACCAGCGAGATCGTCAGCACGCCCCCTTCCACCAGCGGATAGTCGCGCCGGCCGACGGCTTCGACCAGCATGCGGCCAAGCCCCGGCAGCGCGAAGATGATCTCGATCGCCACCGCGCCGCCAAGCATGTAGCCCGCCGAAAGCCCGGCGACGGTGACCACCGGGATCGACGCCGTGCGCATGGCATACTGGCCGATGACCTTGCTTTCCGGCAGGCCCTGGGCGCGGGCGGTGGTGATATAGGGCTCGTTCAGCACGTCGAGCATGGAGGAGCGCATCATCCGCGTCATCAGCGCGGACTGGCGGATGCCGAGCGCCAGCGCCGGCAGGAAGATGGTCGAGGCAAATGCGATCAACCCGGCGGACGGCGGATTGTAGCCCGCGACAGGAAACCAGCGCAGCGTGACGGCGAAGACGAAGATCAGCAGCAGCGCGAACCAGAATTCCGGCAGCGAGATGCCGAGCACCGCCGAGGTGACGACGGCGCGGTCGACCGGCCTGTTGCGCTTCATCGCCGAGATCGTGCCGAGCGTGACGCCGAAGACGATGGCGAGCACCAGCCCGACGGCCGCAAGCTGGATGGTGACGGCGGCATAGGGCGGGATCACCTCCATCACCGGTTTGCGAAAGAAGATGGAATCGCCGAGATTGAGCGTCAGGATATCCTTCAGCCAGATGAAGAACTGGGTCCAGATCGGCTGATCGAGCCCGAGCTGCGCCCTCAGTGCCGCGATCTGTTCCGGCGTTGCCTGATCGCCGAGCATCATGCCCGCCGGGTCGCCCGGCGACAGCCTGAGCAGGAGAAAGACGAGGATCAGCGGCACGAAGATCGTCGGCAGGATCATCACGAAGCGTTTTGCCAGATATCGCAGCATGTCAGCGCCTCCGTGCCAGGCGGGGATCGAGAATATCGCGCAGGCTGTCGCCGAGAAGATTGAGCGCGAGGATGGTCAGCATCAGCGCCAGCCCCGGAAACACGACGATCCAGGGCGCGGCGGCGATATAGTTGCGGGCCTCCGTCAGCGCGTTGCCCCAGCTCAGTTCGCGCGGGCCGATGCCGACGCCGATGAAGCTGAGCGCCGCCTCGCCGAGTACCGCGGCGGAGAAGATGAAGGACGCCTGCACCAGGATCGGCGAACTGACGGCCGGCAGGATGTAGCGGGTGAACAGCCTGAGCGTCGGTACGCCCACGGCCCTTGCGGCCTCGATCATCTGCAGTTCGCGCACAACCAGAACCTGCCCCCTGACGACGCGCAGCGACGGCGCGATCAGGACGATCGACAGCGAGATGATGACGGTGCGGCTGGACGGGCCGAGGATCGCGGCGGCCGCCGTTGCCAGCACGATGCCCGGAAACGCCATCAGCCCGTCCACGAACCGCATCAGCACCATGTCGACCTTGTGATAGAAGCCGGAGATCGCGCCGAAGATCACCGCGATGCTCATCGAGATCGCGGTGACGATCAGGCCCACGAGGAGCGAGGTCCGCCCCCCGTAAAGCACCATCTTGAACATGTCGCGGCCGAGATTGTCGGTACCGAAGGGATGGGCGAAATCCGGCGGCTGGAACCTGTCCGCCGGATTGATGCGCATCGGATTGCCGGGCGCGATCACGGGCGCGAGAATGGCGCTGAGGCTGATGATCACCAGCAGGGCGATCGAGATCACCGCTGTCGGGTTGGTCATCAGCCGGCGCCACACGCTCATGTTGGCGCTGGCGAAGGTCTCGCGTCCGCCGACTTCCGGCTCTTCGATATCGGTCACGGTCATCTTAACTCTGCGGCGGTGCGACGTTGTAGAGGTCGTAACCCCGGCTCGGCACGGCCGGCGCATTGCCGACGCCGCTGCGGATCCCGTACATGTTGGCTTCCGTGCCGTATTTGATGAACGGGAACTGGTCATAGATCAGGGTGTGGATCTTTTCGAAGATCGCCTTGCGCTCATCGGGATCGATGGTCGAGGCGATTTTCTCCATCAGTTCCATCTTTTCCGGGTCGGTCCAGAACCCCGGATAGCTCGGATTGAGATAGGCGATCGAGGTCGGGTCGACATAGGTCGGCAGGAAGCTCGAAAACGCATCCATGTCGGAGGGTTTGGCGCGCGACTGGATATAGTTGGCCATCGGGCTTTCCACGAGTTCGACATTGATGCCGAAATCGGAAAGCTGCTGCTGGGCGACGACGGCGGTCAGATAATGCTTCTGGTACTGCTCGGCGGCGACCAGCCAGCGTATGGTCTCGCCGTCATAACCGGATGCATCGAGATATTGCTTCACAAGTTCCGGCTTCGGCGTGCCGAAACCGTCGGGAACGCCGGCCGTGGTGTACCAGAACGAATTCGGATCGGGAATCCAGCTCGGATCGAGCGTGTAGAATTCCGGATTGCCGACCGAGGCCAGCATGATCGGGTCCATGTCCAGCGCATAATAGATCGCGCGCCGGAGATTGATGTCGGCGGCCGGGCCCTCCTTGGTGTTGAACACCACGGTCAGCGACTGGTTGTTGGGCACGACAACCGCCTGCGTCGCGGCGTCGCCCTGCAGCGCGTCGTAGAAATCGGTCGGCAGTTCATAGGCGATGTCGATCTGGCCGGTCAGCAGCGCATCGCGGCGCACGGACGGCTCCGGCATCAGCATCAGATCGATTTCATCGGCATAGGCGTGTTTTCTGCCGGCAAAGGCCGAAGACGGCTCTTCGCGGCTCCGGTAATCGTCCCAGCGGGTCAGCACCGCGCCGCGATCGGGCTGGTAGCTCGTCAGCTGGTACGGGCCGGTGCAATCGAGCCCGGTGGTCGCTTCCGTCGCCGAGGCGTCTTCGAGTGACTGTACCGACATGATCGCCGCCTGGGCGCTGGCGATCAGGCCGGGCACGATCGCGGTCGGGGTGTTGAGGTTGAAGCGGATGGTCATGTCGTCGACCGCCTCGATCGAGGCGGTGGCGTTTTTCAGCGCCGCGCCAATGCCGGCGGAATCTCTGTAACGATTGAGCGAGGCGACCACATCGGCTGCGGTGACTGGCGCGCCGGAATGGAATTTCAGGTTGGGGCGCAGCGTGACCGTCAGCGTCTTGCCGTCCTCGCTGTAATCATAGCTGTCGGCCAGCATCGGCTGCGGTGTCCAGCTTTCATCGATGGCGAAAAGACCTTCGCATACGATCGTGGCGGTCATCCAGTTGACGCCGAACGTGGTCACCACCGGGTCCGGCGATGGTGCCATCTGCGAGATCGCGGTACGCAGCGTCCCGCCCTGCGGATAGTCCTGAGCGTGAGCGCCCGCGACGCCGGCGCCGATCGCAACGCCGCACAGCAGCAGCGTCTTTGTGGTTTTCTTCCAGAATGTCATTTCGGTTCTCCTCCCTTTGGCCCTTCACGGGCCGTCAAATTGCGATGCTGGCGGCGCTTCGGCCGGCAGCCGGATTTCAAGCCCCAGCACCAGAAACGACAGGCACTTTCCATGCGTGTCTATCGAAAGGCTTGCATTGACGCCGCCTTCCAGCGCGTCGTCGATGACGAAGTTCAGCGCGTTGAGGCGCGGCAGTTCGTAACGCTTCACGCGGGTCGCGCCGCGATGGGCGAACAGCGCCGCGACCCGCTCCTCGGTGACCTGTTCCAGCAGCACGTCCCAGTGCTGCGGCTCATAGGCAATCACATTGACGTTCAGCCGGTTGCCCTTGTCGCCGGAGCGGCCGTGGGCGATCTGGTGCAGGGTGACGGTTTTGCCGGAGTTCATGCTGCTTCCTCGCCGAGAAAGAAAAACGACGGCGTCACCAGCGAGCGCGGCGCCAGATAGGAAAGCGTGCGCACCCGCGGGCGCACGCTCTGGCGCACGCCCCCTCCCCCGGCCGGCCCGCAACAGTAAAGCGCGTTGACATCGGCGACGGCGCGCTCGACGGCCTTGCGGTCCTCGCCGTCAAAGGCGAAGCGGACGCGGTAATCGCCGTCCGGCCCGCCGGTGAAATGCGACAGCATCGCGCCGGAATCGGCGTCGAAGACGCTGACCGTGCCGAAAATGTCGGAGCGCATCCTGACGGCAAGCCCCAGAAGGTCGATCCGCTCGCGGATCGTCCGCTGGGCAAGGCGCGCGCGATTGAGCGCATTGGGCCCGGCATAGGAAATCTCGGCCTCGCCGAAGAAATCGCCGTGATAGCTGACCGTTACCTTGAGCTTTTCCGGCGCCGCCCTGCCCCGCGCGCCCTCGACCCGGACCCGGTCTTCGCCAATCTGGCGCACCGTGACCTCGCTGATGTCGAGCGTGACGTCCGGCGTCAGATAGCCGGCCGGATCATGGATCTCGTAAAGAAGCTGTTCCTTGACCGTGCGCTCGCTGACGAGGCCGCCGGTGCCAGCGGGCTTGGTGATCACGAAGCCGCCATCGGCCTCGACCTCGGCGATCGGAAATCCGATCTCGGCCGGGCGCGGCACATCCTTGAAGCCGGGATCGGCGAAATAGCCGCCGGTGACCTGCGCGCCGCATTCCAGCAGGTGGCCGGCGAGCGTGCCGGCGGCGATCCGGTCGAGATCGTTCCAGTCCCAGCCGAAATGGGCAACGAGCGGCCCGAGCGCGAGCGCCGGGTCGGCCACCCGGCCGGTGACCACGACATCGGCGCCGGACGTGATCGCCTCGGCGATGGCGCGGGCGCCGATATAGGCGTTGACGGCAACGATCTCGCCGGTGAATTCCGGTAGACGCCCGTCGCCGTCCCAGCGTTCGGCATTGGCGATGTCGATCTGGCCGTGGAGATCGTCGCCGGTGACGATGGCGATCTTCAGCCCGGCAATGCCGAGCCGGTCGGCAAGCGCGCGGATGGCGGCGGCGGCGGCCGGGGGATTGGCGGCGCCGAAATTGCCGACGATGGTGATGCCGGCCTCGAAGGCCGGCCGCAGGATCGGGGCGAGCATGTCTTCAAGCAGCGGCTCATAGCCGCGCGCGGCGTCCTTGCGCCTGGCGATCTGGCCAAGCGCAAGCGTGCGCTCGCCCAGCGTCTCGAACATGATCGCGCCACCCTCCCCTGCCGCCGCGATCGCTGCGACGACGGCGATGGCCGCATCCGCCCGATCGCCAGAAAAGCCCGCTCCACTGCCTATCCGATACACGTTTGTCCTCCCGTTTCCGGTGTTATCGTTATTATTATCGATAATGTCAACGATAATTGTCTTCTCTCGTAGATATGCTAATGTCGTCACAAATCTGTAAGTCGAGGCGGGAGTGCGGAATACGTGTCGGAACAACCGAAAAACTGGGAGGATGTGCATCGCGAATTGCAGCGTGAAATCATTTCCGGTCAACGCCATCCCCGCGAGCGGCTGGTGGAGGACGAGATTATCGCGCGCACCGGCGCCACCCGCCACGCCGTCCGTATCGCCTTCGCCGAACTGGAAAAGACCGGTCTCGTGATCCGCGAGCGTAACAAGGGCGTTCACGTACGCGATTATTCGATCCGCGAGATCGAGGAGCTTTACGAAATCCGCGAATGCCTCGAGTGCCAGGCGGCGCGGCGCTTCACCCGGCCGGCTCCCGCGGAGACGATCGCGGCGCTTACCGATATCGCCACTCGCCACCGCGACGCATCGCGCGATCAGCGGTTCGGCGATGTCTTCGAGTTGAACAACCGGTTCCACGAGACGCTGTACCAGGCGGCGGGCAATCGCCAGCTTGCCGATGCTATCCAGCATTATACCTTTGCCACCCACCCGATCCGGACCCGCGCCTTCACCAGCCGCGAAATCCGGGAGGTGGCGATTGCCGAGCATTTCGAGATGATCGAAACGCTTGCCGCCGGCGACGCGGCCGGTTTGTGCGGCATCATTCCCCGGCACATCGGTCGGCCCAAGGATTTCTATCTGCGGGCGAATTATATCGGCGAATATGCCGATCCGGCATGAGCCATCGACCGCCAGCCGGGCCGCCGTGGTCCCCGTGGCGGGTTTTCAATTGAAAACATCAAGGCGGCGACGCGGCCATCTCCGGTGGCCATCGCTCACCTCGGTCGATGTCGCGCCGGAAAAGTTTTCAATTGAAAACGTCGAGACGAGCCAGAAGGTGTTGCTCGCTTCCCCTGGTCCGCCGTGCAAGATGCGCCCGGCAAGTTGCGCCGCCGGATTTTTGCACGGCGGGCCACCGGTTGGCTGACGGCATTCGGGCCGAATGCGGTTCAGGAAAGGCATAGAGCCGACCTGAGCAGAGCAGGCGGCCTGCTTGTGCTTCCGGTTTCATCTCGTGGTTCTGCCGCCACTCAACTTTCGCAGCGGAGCTATCTCGCGACCGCGCGCCCGATGTGAACGCTCGCACCGATGATGGGTCGCCCGCCTGGCTTGGCCACGATCCAAATATTCCGAGCCTGCGATCAGGCGGCCAAAGCAGGTCGTCGCGCCGCATGCAATTCATATCGAGCGGTGCCTGTACACCCACCCTTGGAGGTCTTAACCTCCCGGCGAGCGAAGGTGCGAATCATTGGCTGCTTGCCACAAACGTGCGCTGGAAATCGCAGAAGCGGCGGCTGCGGAACAGGCGGGGCGCTCGATCCGCCCCAAACCCCGCGGCTTCGCCTCGCCCGTTAATCTTTCATTAACTAAAAATCCCTTGCAGAATCGGAACGAGTCATGCAGCGTTGACGCAAATGAAGCGAATTCGGACAGGAAACCGTCAGATGACCGAAACAGCCGCATATACCGCGATCGGCGACACAGCGGCAAAGATCGAGGATTACACCGAACGTCTGTCCGCCGAGCTGCAGTCGATGCGCCACCGCATCTATCCGCCGGAGGCGCGCAAGCAGTACACCCGCACGTTCTCGACCCTTGATCTCGTCAAGCTGCTCGATGTGCCCGAAAGCACATTGCGGGCGATGACCATCGATGGCAAGGGGCCGCAGCCCTCGCGCGCGGATAATAACCGGCGCATCTACCAGGTCGAACAGCTCGGCGAGCTCAGGCAGTTTCTGGCCGCCCGGCGTCCGGACGATGCGCTTCGCCTGTGGCCGCGCCGCAGGCAAGGGGAGAAGCTCCAGGTCGTCGCCACTGCCAATTTCAAGGGCGGCAGTTCCAAGACCACGACCTCGATCCACCTGTCGCATTATCTGGCGCTGCAAGGCTACCGTGTGCTGTGCATCGATCTCGATCCGCAGGCATCGATGACCTCGATCTTCGGGCTGCAGCCGGAGTTCGACGTCGGCGAGAATGAAACCGTCTATGCGGCGCTGCGCTATGACAATGAGCGCAGAACGCTCGCCGACGTCATCCGCAAGAGCTATTTTCCCGGCATCGATCTCGTTCCGGGCAATCTGGAGCTGATGGATTTCGAGTTCGATACGCCGGCCTATCTCGCCCAGCGCGAGCGCGATGAGCTCGGCCTGTTCTTCGAGCGGCTGAAGAAAGCGATCGCCTCGGTCGAAGACGATTATGATTTCGTGGTGATCGATACGCCGCCATCGCTCGGCTATGCGACGCTTGCGGCGCTTTATGCGGCGACCGGCCTGATCGTCACGGTTCATCCGGCGATGCTCGACGTTGCCTCCTGCAACCAGTTTCTGATCATGATTTCCGATCTTGCCGACACGCTCGCCCAGTTCGGCGCCCGTTTCGACCATGATTTCCTGAAATTCCTGATGACCCGGGTCAATCCCAATGACGGCCCGCAGAAATACATGTCGGGCGTGATGCGGCGGCTGTTTGAAAATGACGTGCTGGTCTATGAGGCTATCGAATCGACCGCGATCGCCGGCGCCGGCGTTGCCAAGAAATCGCTTTACGAGCTGGAAAGCGGCGAGGTCGGCCGCGAGGCCCTGAAGCGCGCGATCGAAAGCGCCGACAATGTCAACGGCGAAATTCTGACGCTGCTTCGGGCGGTGTGGGGCAGGGCATCATGAAAAAGAACATCCTGAAGATGATGGCGGAGGCCAACAGCGACGAGAAGGGGCCGGAACAGCCGGTCCCCTCGCCGCTTTCGCGTTCGCGGCGCGGTTCATCCGTGGTCAGCAATGTCGGCAAGGCGCTCAACACGCTGTCGGAATCGAGCAGCATCGTGCTGGATCCGGCGAAGATCGACGCCTCGCCCTATCGCGACCGTTTCGAAAGCGATGGCGAGGCGGGCGAGGAGATCGAGAGCCTTGCCGCGTCGATCCGGGCGGAAGGGCAGAAAATGCCGGTTCTGGTCCGGCCTCACCCCGAGGCCGAAGGGCGCTATCAGCTCGCCTACGGCCATCGCCGGCTTGCCGCGATCCGGCTGCTGGCCGCCGAAAGCAGAGTGCCGGCCGAGGTGACGATCCGCGCCTATGTCCGTCCGCTCGATGACCGCGAACTGCTGGTGGAGCAATCGCTCGAAAACGGCGTGCGCGAGAACCTCACCTGGATCGAGCAGGCGCTGTGGGCGGCGCAGTTGCGCGAGGCCGGTTTTTCGAGCGTCGCGATCGAGCCGGTGCTCGGCCTTTCCAAGACGCCGATCTCGCTGATGCTGAAAGTGGCCAATGCCATACCCCGCGACATCATTTTCGCGATCGGCCGGGCCAAGGGCGTCGGCCGGCCGAAATGGATGGCGCTTGCGGAAATCTGTCTGAAAGGCGGGGATGAAACGGCGGCCCGCATCCGCTCCATACTCGAAAATCAGTCCTTCCAGTC
This sequence comes from Martelella sp. NC20, assembly GCF_013459645.1. Classification (NCBI taxonomy): domain Bacteria; kingdom Pseudomonadati; phylum Pseudomonadota; class Alphaproteobacteria; order Hyphomicrobiales; family Aurantimonadaceae; genus Martelella; species Martelella soudanensis. Next base: position 177,117 of record NZ_CP054862.1, on the reverse strand, counting down.
TGCCGATGCGGCACGGCGCATCGACCTGGCGGTCAGGGCCGCGCGTGGCGGCGAAGACAGTCGACCGGAAAAGTCCGTGCGCGAATTGGTGAGCAATGGCAGGAGCCTGGGCCGGATCGCCACCGGCGCATCCGGCACCACGATATCGATCGCAAGTCAGGAATCCGGTTTCGCCGAATGGCTTTCCGACCGGATGGATGCGCTTGCCGAGGAATATTTTTCATCAACCACCGGCGCGAATCGCAGAGATTAGAACAGCGATGCCCGGCGGGCGACACTCGAAACGGTAAAAAGGAGAGAAACAGACAAAAGAAAAGGCCCCCAAACGACAAGCGTCCGGAAGCCGATAAGTTCTTAGCACCTACTGATTCGCATTTCCGGAAGTTCCCGTCAAGAGGCTGTGGCGCATTTGATGTGCTGCAGGGGTGATTTCTTTTGCCTTTTTGAAAGGTGAAACCATGGAAAATGCGATGACCACGACGCCCTTCGGGCGGCGGCCGATGTCGCTTGCGATGTTGGCAAGCCAATCCGTTGCGCGGCAGGCCCCGAAAGGGGTGCGGCTCAACAAGTGGAAACTGTTTCATACCGTGCGCGAGGCGCGGGTGGCGCTCGGGGCGAGCGATCGCGGCCTTGCGATCTTGAACGCGCTTTTGACCTTCTATCCCGAAAACGAGCTGTCGGAGGAGACCGGCTTCGTCGTCTGGCCCTCCAACGAACAACTGATCGCGCGGGCAAACGGCATTTCGCCAGCGACGCTGCGCCGCCATCTGGCGGTCCTGGTCGCGTGCGGCCTGATCATCCGGCGCGACAGTCCAAACGGCAAGCGCTTTGCCAGAAAGGGCAGGGGAGGGCAGGTCGAGCAGGCCTATGGCTTCGACCTGTCGCCGCTTGTGGCTAGGGCAGCCGAGTTCGAAGCAATGGCCGCGACGATCGCTGAGGAGCGTCTGGCGTTGAAATGCGCGCGTGAACGACTGACGCTGTTGCGCCGGGATATCGTCAAGATGATCGAGGCCGGGCTGGAGGAGGGCGTTCCGGGCGACTGGACGACGATGAACCGGGTTTATCGCGAGATCATCGACCGGCTGCCGCGTTCGCCGGATCTGACGATGGCCGAGGATATCTGCGATGCGCTGGCGCTGCTGCATGAGGAAGTGCGTGACACATTGGAATTTCACGTAAATTCACAAAAAACGGACGCCAATGAGTCTCATGCTGAGCGCCACAAACAGAATTCAAACCCAGACTCCCAATTTGAATCTAAATATGGCTCAGGAAATAAATCAGAAACGAGCGGCAGCGTCGATGAAACCGACAACCTGCACAGCCTGCCGAAGCGCGAGATGCCGCTGGCACTGGTGCTGGATGCCTGTGAAGGCTGGCGGGATCTGGCAAAGGGCGGGTCGATCCGCCACTGGCGGGAGTTCGTGGGCATTGCCGAAATCGCCCGACCGATGCTGGGCGTGAGCCCCAGCGCCTGGCGCGAGGCAGCCGAGGTGATGGGTGACAAACAGGCCGCGATCACCCTTGCCGCGATCTACCAGCGCGGCGACGAGATCGTCAGCCCCGGCGGCTATCTGCGCAATCTCACCGACCGGGCCCGCGACGGCCAGTTTTCGGTCTGGCCGATGGTGATGGCGCTGCTCAGAGCGAGGATCGAGGCCGGAAAGCCGGACGGCGGCCCCCGAACGGCTGCGGCCGAAAACCAGGGGACGGGCGATCCCGGCTGGACCGCCTCGGACGCCCTCAGCCGATCCCTGAAAAGGCCGCGATCATGAGATGGTCGGAGCGTTGCGGCGAAATTCATGGACGGCAGCTCGATCCCGACGTCCAGTTCCTGAAGCCGGGCTTCGGTCGCCATGCTTCGCGGCAGGGTGATGATGCCGAGGCCGCGTTCGGCCATCTCGGTCAGGGAAGATCGCAGATTCTATATAAGTCATTGTTTTTATTAAAATTTGGAGGGCGACCTCAAGGACCATCACCCGTCCGGCGTCCGGTCACTGAGAAGCGAGAGCAGGGCCGGATTGATGTAGAGGTTCTCGCGCCCCGCCTTCACTTCCTGCAACAGCCCGGTCTCGGTCAGCGCCTTCAGATAGACGGAAGCCGCCTGGCGCTTGGCGATGCCGGCCTTCACAAGATCGCCGATCCGGCAATACGGATTGACGAAGATCACCTCGGCCAGTTCGCGCGAATAGATCTTCGGAAGGTCGCTGCGGATGCGTGCGGCAGTCTGGTCGAGCAGATCGCGGATGGCGCGGATGCGCGCCGTCGACCAGACCGCCGTCTCGCGCACGGCCTGCAGCATGTAGAGGATCCATTCCTCCCATGCGCCGTTGGTGGTCACGGCCAGCAGCCGGTCGTAATAGGCGCGCTTGTGGCCGATAATGTAGCGGCTGAGGTAAAGCACCGGGATATCCAGCAGGCCCTTGTCGACCAGATAGAGAAGATTGAGAATACGGCCGGTACGGCCATTGCCGTCGATGAAGGGATGGATCGCCTCGAACTGGTAATGCATGACGGCCAGCCGGATCAGCGGATCGATCTCTTCGGCCTCGTGGATATAGCGTTCCCAGTTGGCGAGCTTGTCGCGCAGCAGGTCCTGGCCTTCCGGCGGCGTGTAGATGACGGCGCCCGTCGCCTCGTTCATCAGCGCCGTTCCGGGCGTCGTGCGGATGTTGAGGTCGACGCCCTTGATCCTGCGGCAGACGGCGACGGCGGTCGATGTCGAGACCGGCCGGTGTTGCAGCGACTGAAACCCCTCATTGAGGGCGGTGCGATAGCGCAGCGCTTCCTTGGTGGCGGGATCGGCGCGGTCGGCCGGCTCGTTGGCGAAGCGGAACAGCCGGTCGGCCGTGGTGACGATGTTCTCGATCTCCGAACTCGCCTGCGCCTCCAGCAGCGGTATGGAGTTGATGAGGACCGATTGATTGGGGATCAGTTGGCCGGAAACCCGCAGCTCGGCCAGCGCCGCCCGCGCTGCGATGCAGGCCTTGAGCACCGCCCTGGTCTCCACGTCGTCGCGCGGGGGAAGAGCGGGAAGCGCGTTATAGGGCGTGTCCGGGCGAAACGACATGTCGTGAAATCCTGTTCTGATCGACAAATCCCGCCGGACATGTCGCCGACATCGACATATCAGAAAAACCTGTCGCTGAAAACGAATTCTCTCGACATATAACTTTCGCCGCAAACCCGACTTTCAGATAGGGAAGATCCGGATAACCGATCATTTGTGGGCGTGCCTTGAAGACTTGGGGATCTGATCCGGAGTGGCAGCTACGGACGAGTGCCGTTGCTACCGGCGCGGATCGGAAGAATGCCGGCGTGATTTTTCGACAAGCCATAGGGAGCAAAGAGGTTCACCTCTTCTGTCGTCGTTGGCAATATCGCCTGAAATTTGAACTGCACCTCACGCGGCCCATGGATCGATGAGATCCATACCGAAGCCTTCGAAGTCTTTGACGTTGCGTGTCGCAAGAACGAGGTCATATGCCATTGCCGTGGCTGCGATCAAACCATCCATTGACGACATGCCGCGTCCGCGCCGTTTTGCTTCGCCCATCAGGTCACCCCAGGCGAGAGCCACACGTTCGTCGACCGCAAAGACGCGATGCTCGAAACGTTGCGGCAGATCGTGGGCAAGCCATTCGGCCAGAGCGTCGCGCTTTCGCCCGTCGTCCATGAGTGCAACACCGCGACGAATTTCGGCAAGCGAAACCACACTGATAAAGCAACGGTCTTCATCGAGGCCATCCAGCCATAGAAGAACGCGGCCTTCCGGGCGCGGCTTTGTCACTTCCGACAGAACATTGGTGTCGAGCAGGAGGTTCACAGCGACAGATCACGCGGTTCGTCGTCCTGACGGTTGAGATCAAGCTCGGCTCCACGCAGCGGGGACGCCAGAAGAAACTCGGCCAGGGTCCCCTTGCGCGCGACCTTCCGCTGCCATTCTTCAGCGGAAACCACTACGACGCTAGGCTTGCCGTTGCGCGTAATCGTCTGTGGCGTGGATTGCGCACGCTCGATCACTTCTGAAAGCTTGGCCTTTGCCTTGGCGACCGTCCAGTTCTTTTCATCGTGCGATACGGGCTGCATTGCGCGCCTCCTGACCATAATGACTATGATGACTATATAATTCGTTGCCCGATGATCGGCAAGTGGGGCCAGGGCAGGGGAGGCGTTAGGCGCGGTTCGGCGTTTCATGGACGGCGAACCGGTATCCACGTGACTGGAGGTGCTCTACAGCCCGGCCGCCTTTGTCAGGTTAACGCGGAACCGATCACGCCTGCGCTGATAGCGCCTTGTCATTTCGGCCGATGCATGGCCGAGTTGTTTCTGGACGTACCGTTCGTCGACCTCGGCCGAGGAGGCAAGGCCGGCGCGCAATGAGTGACCGGAGAACAGTTTCACCCGTTCGGCCTCAGGCAGCTCGCCGCGAATGCCGGCGGCAAGCACGGCTTTCTTGACGAGACGGGCGATCTCCTGGTCCTTCAGCCGTTCGGGTCCGACGGTCTTGCCCTTGCCGGTGACGCGGCGGAACAGGGGGCCATGGCCGATCCTGGCGAGTTTCAGCCAGGTCTCTATCGCCGCGACAGGGCAGGTGAGTTCGGAGGAGCCGCGGCCGATCTCGACTTCGCGCCAGCCGGTCTTGCCGCGCAGCGTCACCAGCAGGCCCTTGTCGAAGATCTCGATCCAGCCGCCGCCATCCTCGCTCTGGTCGCGGCCGCAATCGAGCGCGACGATTTCCGACCGGCGCAGGCCGCCGGCAAAGCCCGCAAGCAGCATGGCGCGGTCGCGCAGGCCGCGCAGCGTTCCCCGATTGAGCGTTTCGACCATGGCGATCAGCTCTTCGGGCAGGATCGCCTCCTTCTGGCGCGGGGGTGCTGCATGACGATTGCGGATGCCGGCAAGCACCGTGGCAATATGGCGGTCGCGGCGATCAAGCGTGAGGCCGCGCTGCGTATAGTTCCACGTGATCGCCGAAAGCCGCCGTTCGATGGTGGAAACCGCGCTCGGCTTTGCCCGGGGCGCGGCTTCCCCCGAGGCCAGCGCCGTGATGTAGAGCCCGACGGTCTGCGCATCGGGGGGAAGGGGCGCAAGCCCCTTGCGTCGGCACCAGCTTGAAAAATGCGCCCAGTCGGCGCCGTAGGCGCGCCGCGTATTGGCCGAGCTTGCGGCCTCGACGTAACCGCGGGCGCGTTCGACCAGCGGCGCCAGGTGCCCCGTTACTGCGCCCGACGACCCGGAAGGCTCCAATACATCGTCAGCCTCCGTGCTGAGGGATGGGCTGGCGTGCGGATCGGCGTCGTTTTCGGGCATCGAGGGCCTCAGAATGGGGTTTTTCTCTATAATGAGCATTATGAATGATAATGCAAGATTATCGATTATAATAGTGAAAAGACAAGCTGTGCGGTTTATGCCGATTTCACTGGCATTAACCGCACGTCTCGTGTAGCCTCGTCGCCATGGATTCGCACGCCGCCACACAAGCCAACACCCTCACGCCAACCGCGCCCCTGCCGGGTTGGGCCCGCCCGCGCGGGGGCGATGTCACCGAAGCCGATGCCGCCTTCTCTGCCGGTATCGCCTTGAAATCCATCGATGATCTCGTTCGATCGGAACCGGTCTGGGGCGGCTGCTGGCGCGAACGGCAGGCCCTGAAATGCGCCACCGCCGCCGTTCGTCTGACCGGTCGCAACGAAGACGAAGCGGCGCTGCGCGATGCCGTTCTGCTGACGGTCGCCGGCGACGACCCTGGCCCCGCAGGAAAAATGGTCTTGGCCTACAAAAGACTCGCCGCCCGAAAACCGGGTTTTTCTGCAAAGCAGGTCGAAGATCTCGCCGACCTCATGGGGCTTGCCTTCGACGACCACCTTGCCGCCGTCCCGGAGCTGGCAGATACAGCGCTCCGGTCCGGACGCGCCGTCCCCTTCGTCGTGGCCGACCTCGTGACCGCGATCCTCCCCGTCCGTCCGGATGCCGAACCTTTGGCCTGGGCAATGGCCGACATGATGATCGCCACCCTGCTGAAATGGGATCGGCTCGTGCCGCTGATGATGGCGGAACGCTCCGGCCCGGCCTTCAAGACGCTCGGGGGCAGGGGGCGCGTGCGGCCGGGGGAACCGGGCTTTGCCCGCGCTGTCTGCCTCGCGCTCGCCGACGGGGCAGGCAGTGCATTGCGCGCGGCAGATGTGATCGCGCGTCGGGCGGATGTTCTTGTGACCGTGGCGCCGAAGGTGCGGACCAAGGGCGCGGGCCCGGTCATTCAGGCGTTGCTGGACGAGGATGCCATGCCGGCGTCAGCGTCCGGCCGCAACCTCTCGCGCTGGGCCGCGATGCGTCTGTTTGAACGACTCGAAGGTTTCGGGGCCGTGCGCGAATTGTCGGGCCGTTCCGCCTTCCGCATCTATGGGCTTTGACGATGGCCAGTTCCAGTGCAACACGCAGCAAACGGCGGACGGAAAAGAGCGAGGGTGACGAACGCCTCTTTGATCGTGAACTGGATCAGTTCCCGCCGGAACTGCGCTGGCGCGAATGGATGCTCCGGGTTGAGGCGGTGATCTTCGCCTCGGCCGAGCCGGTCACCCGCGAGACGCTTGCCCGCGTCGTCGGCAAGGACTGCAGCATCGACCTCCTGATCGACGATCTCCGGCAGGAGCTCAGCGGCCGGCCCTACGAACTGGTGTCGGTCGCCGGCGGCTGGCAACACCGAAGCCGTCCCGCCTACGCCGACGCGATCCGCGCCTCCGCAGCGCCGACCCGGGGCGGGGGCGCGGCACTCTCCGAATTCGAATCCATGGTGCTGATGGCCATCGGTTATTTCCAGCCCATCACCCGCAGTGCATTGTCGGATATCTTCGGCCGCGAGGTCAGCCGCGACACCATCGCATCCCTGCGCAACGCCGCCCTCATCGCCTCCGGCCCCCGCAGCCCGACGCCCGGCGCGCCCTATACCTATGTGACCACGAAGCATTTCCTCTCGGCGTTCGGCATGGAAACGCTGCGCGACCTGCCGGATATCGCGGCGCTGGAGGATGCCGGCCTGCTCAGCAGAGCCGCCGTCCAGGCGGAGGCGATGGTGGCCGTGGTCGAGGGCGAGGAGGAATAGGGCTGTTGCCAAGTGAGACAGATAGCTGACATTATCAGGAAGGCGCGAGACGGGCGGGATGATGCCGTATTCGCATCACGGCAATATGCCAATCGATCAAAGCAGGACGAACACCTGAACATGGCCAGCTTCTAGACGTCGACTTCCTGGAGAGCAGGTTATAAGAAATAGTCAGGCGGACTTTTCGGTGTTCGATGAAGAGCAAAACAGTCGGGACATTTCGATGCCGGAGAATTCCGAAACCCGCGGGCGGGATGCTGGCGTGAAACGGCAGATCGCGCGCCTCTCGGTACCGCAAGGTCTTGTATCGTTGATCCTCAACGCCGTTGCCGGGTGGGTCGATGCGGTCGGATATCTCGCCTTGCTGTCCTCGATCCAGATGTTCTCCTCTTTCATGAGCGGCAACCTGACCAAAATCGTGACCGAAGCCGTGAGTGGCAACGGTGCGACATCTTTGAAAATTGCCGGTGCGGTTCTCGCCTTCTTCGCAGGCGGCGTTGTTGGTCGCTTGGTCAATGCGGGCGAAGCGCGGCGCGATCCGGCGTCGCTGGCGCTGGTTGCAGGCGTGCTCGGTGCCTCGGCGGTTAATCTGGAGATGGGCGGCTCCGCATATCTGACGCTGGTGGCTCTGGCGGCGGCGATGGGCATGATCAACCATGCGTTCAGCGGTCACATGGATTTCGAGGTCCGCACGTATCTGAGCGGGATATTGGTGACACTGGCGGGGAAGGTGGCCGATGCGATCGCCGGGCGGGCGCGCTGGCGCGAGGCGGTGGCACCGGTGGCGACATTGCTCAGTGTTCTGGTCGGGGCCTTCGCCGGGGCATTGACGGTCATCCACGCGCCGCTTGTCGTCTCGATCGCCCTGCCGGCCGCCGTGATCGCGGTCATCGTCATCGCGTTGCTGTTCGGGCTGGTCGGCCGAAGAGCGGCATGACGCCGAAGGACTGAGCCTGCGGCGGCGGAAAGCGAGGAGGCGTGGTGCTGTCGCCGGATGGCTCGGGCGACGCCTTGCCCCATCATCACAACTGCCATTCCGAACCCGCCTTCAGTTGAAAGCCGCCTGAGACTGGGTCGCCGTCAACGAAACATGGGCTTCGAGTGGCGGCCGGAGTTCGAACGCGCGGGCGTTCCGGGAAAAGTCGAACAGACGCACCAGGCTCCATTCATGGCGACGGGCCTCTGCGACCTCCAGTTCGTTTCTCGAGATATAGAAAGGCGTGCGCACCCATCCATTCGTCGTTTTCACCTCGATCTGTCGTGGCAATCCATCGGGCGCGAAACTGGCAATATCGTAGCCTGCGCCATCACCGTCCTCCTCGGACACCCAGCGGACCTTCGCCGCCAGATCCCTCCGCCCCGAGGCCGCAAGATGGGCGCGTTCGTGATGGAAAACGCGCTCTTCGCCGGCTTTGCCAAGCGAGCGGTTTCGCTCGTCCCTTCCAGCCACGTCAAATCTGCGCGCGATTGCCTCGATCTGTGACAGTTCGGCCGGAGGTGGCGCATTCTGCATTGTCGGCGGCACGCCGAAGAACAGGGGTGGGGCTTCCGCGAAACCCGGATGCATTTCGGCTGCGCTCACCGTCTCGGACATCGGGTTCCTGGCAAGCCATCGCGAAACGGCTTCCGCCAGCGCCATCTGAAAATTGAAGCGGGGTTGGTAGCCGCCGATGTAAGGAAGCCCGAATCCGATCAGCGCGGCCGAGATGTTGCAGTTCTTGAACTCGATCGAGCCTTTGGACCGGCCAAGAGACTGCTGCAGACGCCGGTTGTTCATCGCCTTGTTATAGGCACGACCCGCCAGCTCATCCTTCAGCATGTCGAAGTAGACGGCGACGATTGCGTCGTTTTCCGGATCGGACCAATGCTCAGCGTTCATAACGCCAGGCTATGATGGCAAAACTGCTTTGTCACGGCGAATCCCGTCAGCCGAGCATCTGCAGCCCATGCTTCTGCACCAGCGACAGGAGCTTGAGCGCCGGCCCGCTCGGCCGCTTGGCGCCGGTTTCCCATTTCTGCACCGTCGATTGGCTCGTGTTGAGATAACGGGCGAAGACCGGCTGGCTGACATGATTGTGCTCGCGCAGCGCCTTGATCGCGTCAGGCGTCAGTTCCTGCAGGATCGCGAGGCAGTCCTCATCGAAGGTCCGCATCGTTTCCTTGTCGATGGTCCCGGCCGCTGCCATGCCTTCTACCGCACTGTGGATCGCCTCGAAGGCATCGCTCTTGAACTTGCGCTTAGTCGCCATGATCTATCTCCAGCAGGGCGCCGATCCCGAGTTCCGTCTCGAGGTCAGCAGGCGTCTTGCGACGGTAAAGCTCCGCGAGCTTCCGGAAGGCCGCAAGCTCGTCGTCATCAATATTCGCCCGGTCCTTCTTGGCGAAGAGATAGGCGAACACCCAGAACTCACCGGCCTTTGCCAGAACGATGGACCGATGCATGTTTTCGTTGAGCCGCTTCTTGAAGACGCCGCCGCCGAGATCGTCGGCCTGGCCAAGGGCAACCTGATGGATTGCCTTCGACAGAGCCTTATCGGAAATCCGCGCCTTCTTTGCCGCCTTTGCGAACCAGGCTGTTTTGAATACTCGTTCTGACATCTGTCTATATAGCACCTAGTGCTATGTTTCTCAAGGTTGAAAAGGTGCTATGCCGCCTCCCATACCTGATTCAGAATTCGGGCGGCAAGCGCTGCCTTGTCCTGCGGCAGGAAGCGGCCATAGTGCTGTTGCACGACATCCGGCGTGTCCTGGATCGCGTAGCTTGCCTGTTCGTAAGATCCGGTCTGTTTGAGGATATGGGTTGCCAGAATGTCGCGAAGATTAAGGGGACCGTGCGGCAGCAACCCCTTGATGGCGCCGCGACCGGTATAGGGATTATAGATCCCATAACGGTGTATCACCGTGCGCCAGGCTTCATAGAACGTGGTGGAGCCGTACGTTGCCTGCCTGCTGGTCGTCTTCACGGTTTTGACAAACAGGGTACCGGGATCGTCTGCCGATCCGAGCAGCACGCCGCGGTGACGATCGATATAGGCCTCGAGGTATTTGTAAAGATCGAGCAAGTCCGGGAGGATCAGCCGGAATGGCTTTTGCTCGAAGAAGGACGAACCGGAATTCTTGAAGGCTACAGATGGGATGAGCACTTCCCATCCACCTTCTCTATCGCTCCAGCGCAACTCGCCGCATTTCATATCTTCCAGCCTTCGCTCGGACGTCGGGAACTGGCCGCGCGGGCAGACGCGAAGCTGGCGAAGGTTCTTCTGCCGAAGCCCCAGATGTAGACCGAGACGAAGCAGCAGGAATGACCGCACCGCCTCCGCAGCCGCGCGCGGATAGCGGTCCTCGTCCGGCATGCGTTTCAAAATTTCGTCGGTGATCTTGCGATATTCCGACAATGGGCTGTTTGCCTCAAGGACGACCATGATCGGCTCGAAGGGATTGCGATGCACACGCATCACCCGCTGGATTTCTTTTGAGCGGTAGCCGGCATGTCGGTGGAATGCATCGCAGGCGCCATGCCAGTCTCGAGAGGCAAACGCGATCTCCTCCGGCGCAATCAAGCCTTCGATCGGGCGAACGTTCTGCAAGCGTTCGGGATGCTGCCGGATCCAGCCCACCTCCGAGCGGGTGAGGGATTGCGCGACCATCAGCATGTCTTCTTCCCATTTGGTTTAGAAGCCACGGCGCTGCTCTCGCAATTGCAGATACCAGTCCCAGACGCCGGGGAAGATCAGCAGACCGAATGTCAGCTGGCTGAGCGGAACGCCACGGCCTTTCACTATGCCGGCAGGGGAGGCGGCAAGCGCCCCGAACATCAGGCCGAGATGTTCGATCTTCTGCGATGCCGTTTCCTCGCCCCAGACTCTGTTGCGTTGCAAACCGATGCCGTGCAAGTGCCTCCTCGACTGCTTCGACGCCGATCGGCACTATAAGTATTTGTAATTTTTGAAGTGAGTGGGGTTCCAACACCAGACTTATTGACACTGCCCCCGGGAAGGCTTGACCTCCAGCAGGCGGCAAATGTCGGCCCGCGCCCGGATTGCCGCTTGACAGAATGAAAACTTTCTTTCTTTATATAAGTAGAAAGGAATTTTTCATGCCGTCAGATTTCCTTACCCGCCTTTCCCGATCGGCGGAGAAGCTCACCGAAACGGACCAAAAGATGGTCAGCGCGTTGTTGGATCGGCGCGAGGAGCTTGTCTTTCTTTCGGGGCCGCAGTTTGCTGAACGGATCGACGTTCACGGCGCGGCGCCGACGCGGCTGGCGCAGAAGCTCGGCTACAAGGGCTTTCCCGAACTTCGCCGCGTCCTTCAGGAGGAAATGATGAATGCGCCGGACGCGGCTTTGCGGATGCGGCGTTCGGTGCGCGCGGCAGGTGAGGGCAATCATCTTTCCGAACTGATCGCTTCTGAGGTAACGGCGCTGCAGAACCTGGATGCGTTGATCGCTCAGCCCGCCATTGATGTCGTCGCCGACGCGATATTTGCAGCGCGCAAGGTCTTTGTTTTCGCGCAGGGCCATGCGCTGTCGCTGGCGCAGTTCCTGTCGCGCAGGCTGGAACGCTTCGGCAAGCCCACCATTGTGCTGACCGGGCGCGGACGCGACGTGGCCGAGCGGCTGGTCTCGATGTCGTCCGAAGACATTGTGGTTGCGCTCGCCTTCCGCAAACAGCCATCGACCTATGCGCCGATGATGCGGCATGTGCGTGATACCGGCGCGCGTTCCGTCCTGATTGCTGATCTGTCCGGTCTGGTGATGGTGCCGGAACCGGATCATGTGCTTGCAGCGCCACGCGGGCGTTCGGGCAGCGAATTCCAGACCCCGACCGTGCCGTTTGTCATTGTCAGCTCGATCCTGCTGACGATGGCCGCACGGCATGAGGAGGACACGATAGGGGCGTTGGAAAAACTGTCGAGGCTTTTTGAAGACTTCGACAAACCTTGAGGAGGAAAACAATGAGACGTTATCTGACATGCGCCCTTCTGGGCGCGTCATTGCTGGCTGCTGCTCCGGCCATGGCGCAGGATTTCGATACGATGACGCCGCAGGAGCTTTACGAGATTGCCAAGGAGGAGGGTAGCGTCACGGTGTTTTCGCTGTCCAGCCGGATTGCACGCGTGGAAGCCAGTTTCGAAGAGGCCTATCCAGGCATCGACCTGATTGGAATTGACCTCAATTCCACGCGTCAGATCGCGCGCCTGGATGCCGAGCAGCGGGCGGGCATATTCGCGGTCGATGTGCTTTACCTGTCCGAAGCGCCCCTGGTCCTGCGCGACCTTGTACCCGCCGGCATGGTCGAAGGCTACATTCCGCCCCGAGTGCTTGATGACGTGCCCGAGGAGTTCCGGCGCGATCTGATCACCCACCGGCTTTCGACGCGCGCGCTTATGTATAACGAGGCGGCCTATCCCGATGGATCGCCGATCACCAACCTTTGGCAACTGACCACGCCGGAATGGCGCGGCAAGGTGCTGATGGAGGATCCGGCCGCGCGCGGAGAGGTTCTGGACCTGCTTACCGAGATCGCCCTTCATCCCGACGAGATAGCCGAGGCCTATGAGGCCCAGTTCGGCAAGCCGATCGAGGTTGACGGCATGTTCAATGGCGCCGGCGAGCAGTTCATCGCCGATCTGTTCAACAATGACCTGGTGCTGGTCAATGACAGCACCACCCTGCGCGCGGCGATCGGCGACATCAACGCCACTGACCCTTCGGTCGGTTTCACTACCTATTCGGCGGCTCGCGACAACGAAGCCGAAGGCTGGGCCTTGCAGATCTCGAATGAGACGGTGCCTTCGGCGGGCATTCTATTCCCGGCAGTGCTCGCGATCGCGAAAAATGCTCCCCATCCAGCGGCGGCACGTCTGCTGATCGACTTCATGATGGGGGATGACACGCCGTCGGGCGGACCGGGCTTCGAACCCTTCTATGTGCAGGGCGACTATGCTGCGCGGCGCACCATTGCCGATCACCCTGATGCCGTTCCGCTCGATGAGTTGAACCTTTGGCGGATGGACCCGACAGCGACCGGCGTCATGCGCGCCCGGATTCTCGACCTGGTCATCATGCTGCAGTAGCAGCTCCGTCATATCAGGGCCCATGTCCGGGCAGTTTTCCTGGACATACCCCACCTTTTCAAGGACTTGAGCAATGACTGCGAATGTCATTCGGCCTGGTGCGCTTCACCGGGTTCTCCAGTCGCACCGTTTTGTGCCGCTGGTCATGGTCTGCATCGCGGCGATCCTGATCATTGTGCCGTTGTTGCGGATTATCATGCTGTCGCTGACCCCGGAGGGACTGGAAGCATGGCGGGCGGTTGTCGCCAGTCCGCTTTCCAAAAACCTGTTGTGGCGTCCGATCGGTAACACGATGCTGCTGGGCGCAGGCGTTGCTGCGGGTTGCCTTCTGCTCGGCGGCTTTCTTGCCTGGCTCGTGGTGTTGACCGATGTGCCGGGACGACGCTTTCTCGGCATCCTTTCGACGCTGCCCTTCATGATCCCGAGCTTCGCTGCCGCGCTGGCCTGGGGAACATTGTTCCGAAACGAGCGTCTTGGCGGTCAGCCGGGCTATTTCACCGCTGTCGGGATCGAAATTCCCGACTGGCTGGCGTGGGGCATCCTGCCAACGCTGATCGTTCTGGTCGCGCATTATTATTCGCTGGCCTATACCATGATCGCAGCCGCGCTGAGTTCGGTCGGCGCGGATCTGATCGAAGCCGCCGAGATGGCCGGCGCGCGGCGCGGACGTATCCTGTTCGGGATCGTCCTGCCGGTGGTGACGCCGGCTCTGGTCTCAGGCGGGATGCTGACATTCGCCGGAGCGGTGTCGAACTTCGCCGCGCCCGCGCTGTTGGGCGCGCCGGTCAGGATGCAGACGCTGTCGACCCGCATCTACGGCATGGTTCAGACCGGCAATATCGAACGGGGCTATGTCCTCGCCCTGCTGCTGATCGCCGCTGCGGCGGCGCTGCTCTACTTCAGCGACAGGCTGGTGTCCGGGCGCAAGGCTTTTGTCACCGTCACTGGCAAGGGCGCACGCACCAAGAGATTTGCGCTTGGCGCCTGGCGCTGGCCGCTGTTTACCCTTGCCACGGCGCTCGGCGTGATGACCACGATCATTCCGGTCATCGTCCTGTTCGCCTCCAGCATGGCGGAATCCTCTTCCGGTCTGTTCAGCAACTGGACCCTGCATTTCTGGATCGGCGCGGCCGATCCGCAGATCGCGCAGGGGCAGGCCGGCCTGTTCCGCAATCCGATGCTCATGGATGCGGTCTGGACGACGTTGCGCCTGGGGCTGTCGGTTGCCGCGGCCGCAATGGTGTTGGGGCTGATCATTGCGCACACGATCGTGCGGCATAAGGGCACGTTTCTCGGCAATCTTCTGAGTCAGCTGGCCTTTCTGCCGCTATTCATTCCGTCAATCGCGCTGGCGGCTGCCTATATCGCGATGTATGGAACTTCCCTCGGGCCGATTCCCGCGCTTTACGGCACCTTCATCCTGCTGGTGCTGGCAGCGACCACGAACCTTCTGCCCTATGCGGTCCAGTCGGGGCGCGCCGTGCTCAGCCAGATCTCGCACGATATCGAGGAAAGCGCACGGCTGACGGGCGCCGGTCCGGTCCGCCGGATGGTCGAGATCGTGCTGCCGCTTGCCATACGCGGTGTCTTTGCCGGTGGAATACTGGTCTTCATCAAGATCGTTCGCGACCTGTCGCTGGTCGTGTTGCTGTTCAGCTCCACCACGCCGGTGCTGAGCATGATGGCTTTCAACTACGCCGGGCTCGGCTTCATGCAATTCGCCAATGCCATCACGCTGGTCATTCTGGTGATCTGCTTGATTGCCTCGGCACTGGTTCACATTCTGCAAAACAGGATTCAGGGATGGAAAACGGCATGACCATGCAAAACCCCGTCACCCCCGCCATCGACCTTCGTCATCTTACCAAACGCTTCGGAGGGCATACGGCGGTCGATGATGTCAATATCAGCGTTCCTCCGGGTTCGTTCCTGGTCCTTGTCGGGCCATCGGGCTGTGGCAAGTCCACGCTGCTCAGAATGCTCGCCGGGCTGGAACCGCCGACCGATGGCGAGATCACCTTCGGGGGCAAGGTGGTCTCCAACGGCAAGGGCGGGGTGGTGACCAATGCCAGCGCCCGCGATACCGGTCTGGTGTTCCAGAGCTATGCGCTCTGGCCGCACAAGACGGTAGAGGGCAATATCGACTGGCCGCTGAAGGTCGCCGGCTGGTCGAAAGCGGACCGGTCGAAACGCATAGAAGAGGTGCTGCGATTCCTCGATATCGAGGCCCTGCGCCATCGCTATCCAGCGGAAATTTCCGGCGGCCAGCAACAGCGTGTTGCCATTGCCCGGACCATTGGCCCGCGACCTGGCATTCTGCTTCTGGACGAGCCATTGTCCAATCTGGATGCAAAGCTTCGCGTCGACATGCGCAGCGAGCTGATGCGCATTCACCGCGCCACCAAAGCGACATCGGTTTATGTGACGCACGATCAGGTCGAGGCGATGACCATGGCGACCCATGTCGCGGTGCTGAAGGACGGGCGGGTGGAGCAGTTCGGCCCGCCTGACGAATTGCTGCTGAAACCACAGACGACTTTTGTTGCCACCTTTCTCGGCACGCCCGCCGGGAACCTTATCCCTGTCAAACGGGAGGGCGACGCGCTTGCCTTTCTCGAAATGGCGCTGGCAAGCTCCACGCTGGCGCCGGGGCTGGAAGAGGCGCAGCTTCTCTATCGCGCGCAGGATATTACCATTGGCGCGCGCGAGGGGAGACCCACAGTCAGGGCACGTTATGCGGAATCGGCCCCCATCGCCGGGCAAAGCATGGTTACCTGCCTGGTCGGGGACCTGCGGGTGACTGCCATGGTGGATGGTTTCTTCCGTGCCGAACCGGGGGCTGAGGTCGCTCTTTGTTTCCTGCGCGACCCTGATGCGGTCTTCAACGCCGAGGGCATAAGGATTCAGCAATGAGACTGATAATGATGCGTCACGGCGAAACCATCTGGAATGCCGAACAGCGCTTGCAAGGTCACGACAATGCGCCGCTTTCGGCGCGCGGTCGGGAACAGGCGCTGGCATTTCGCCACTTGCTTCAGGAGTTGGGTCCCAAGGCGGTGGTGTCCTCCGATCTTGGTCGCTGCCGCGAAACGGTGGCGCTGATCGGGTTTCCCGATGCCCCCGCCGACGCTCGGCTGCGGGAACTGAACATGGGGGAGTGGACCGGACACAGCAAACCCGATCTGATCGCCAAATATCCGCGGGAATACTGGGCATGGCGCGCCGGTACGCATCATCCGAAAGGCGGCGAACGATGGCAGAACTTCCGCGCACGGGTCGAGGAGGCACTGCGCGATTGGCTGGCGCGCGCCGATGGCGACCTGCTGGCGGTTGTCCATAGCGGAGTGATCCGGGCGGCGTTGTCGGCATTTCTGGAATTGCCGCAGGCACGGATTGTGCCGGTCACACCGGGTACGGCAACCATGCTGCAGTTCGATGATCCCTTCGGCGGTGACGTGAAGCTGGAGGGCTACAACCTGGGTCTTTTCGCGCCTGAGAGCGCAGAAGCCGTTCCAGATTGATCCTTCGGTGAAAATCATGGTTCTGACCCGGGCTGCCGGGAGCAGGGCCGTGAGTGGCAAAACAAGGAGGCGCCGCGATGTCGGTCAGTACCGTTGTCATTATCGAATTGCTGGGGGGCATTTCGCTTCTGCTCTGGGGTGTGCGGATGGTGCGTACCGGCGTGGTGCGGGGCTGGGGCGACCAGCTCAGAATATTTCTGGAGCGACAGCTGCGCAGTCGCCTGCGCGCCTTTGGCAGCGGCGTGGCCCTGACGGCGGTCCTCGGCAGTTCGACGGCAATGGTCCTGATCGTCACGGGCCTGGTGGCCGGGGCGACGATGACACCGCTGACTGGACTGGTGGTGGTTCTGGGAGCGGATGTCGGCTCGGCCCTGATTGCGGCAGTGCTTGCGTCCGGATCGGGCTATACAGCACTTCTGGCGCCGGTGGCGTTGTTTGCCGGTTATGTCATCTTCTCTTTCTCCACTGAGTTCCGGCGGCGCGCGCTTGGCCGCGTTTTGCTGGGCCTTGGCATGATGCTGTTTGCGCTGAGGCTTGTGGTGGGGGCAGCCGACCCGCTGCGCGAGGCAACGCTGTTTCATGAACTAATCCAGGCCTTGGCCGCCGAGCCCTTTCTGGCGTTCCTGATCGCGGCGCTTCTGACCTGGCTTGTCCATTCCTCGCTTGCGATTCTGCTGATGTTCACGTCCTTCGTGCTGACCGGAAGCCTTGAGGCTGGGCAGGCTCTGCCCTTCGTTCTGGGGCTCAATCTCGGCGCGGGACTGCCGGCGGTGACGGCTTCGCTTGATCAACCTCCGCCCGCGCGGCGCCTGCCGGTCGCCAATCTGGCGGCGCGCGGCCTGGTTGCCATTGCCGGCCTGTTGCTGCTGCCGGAACTGCGTGTTCTGGCCGGCGCGAGCGGGCTTCATGGCATGACGCTGTTGGCGGGCGCGCACCTGGCTTTCAATCTGGTTGTGGCGGTGATCTTCGTGCCGTTGGCGCCGCTGGTTCTCGGCGCGGCCGAGCGCATGATGCCTGATGGCGAGCAGCCCGCCGATCCCATCGGTCCGCCGCGCTACCTCAATATCGAAGCGGTTATCAGCCCACAACAGGTACTGTCCAACGCTTCGGTCGAAACGTTACGCATGGCCGAAATCGTCGAGCGGATGCTGCAGCTTGCGATCGCTGCGTTGCGCAGCGGGCGGCTCGAAGGCTTTCGACAAGTGAACGAAGCGCACGACCTGCTTGAGACCTATGCCGGTTCTGTAAATAATTATCTGGGTGCCCTTGCCGATGCGTCATCGGCAGATGCGCGGCACGCCTTTGTAGTCATGAACTGCGTCAGCAACCTCGCCCATGCCGGCGATGTTATCAAGCGAAACCTGTCACGCCGGATCACGACGAAAATCCGCATGGGCGTTGTGTTCGACGGCGCGCAGGATGGCGAGATCGACCGACTAACGGGGATTATCGGGGATTCGCTGCGCCTTCTAGCCCCGGCTTTGACGGCATCCGATATCGAAACCGCCGCCGAACTCGCCCGTCAGAAGGATCGCTTTCGCGCTGCCGAGAACGAGATCGTCGAGACCTATCTGTCGCTTTCGCAACCACACGCCAATCCGGCTGCCATCTCCGTCACCATTTTTGTCGACATCGTGCACGACCTGCACCGAATCAATTCGCATGTCGCGTCCTCAGGCTATCCGGTGGTCTCCGCCGCAGGACTTCTCAGAGACAGTAGAATCAGTGAAGAGGCCCGGTTCACCTGAACAGTTTTGGGCGTTTCTTTAACTGGATTTCCGCCTGGCACTGTAAACTTAATGGGCTCCGGCCAAAGATCTCGCCCTGCGCTTTCGCTTATGCGGTTTGCAGGCGTGCGATCTCGTTCCACATCTGCATGGCGGCGGCTCGGAGTTCGCGGTGATGATCGGATGGAATGTCGTGGCGTGGAATGTGAAAGAGGTTGGCGACGGGGTCATGGATGGAGACGAAACGCTGGAGATGTCGGGCTGACGTGAAGCCCTTCATGATCCGCTCTCGCCGTCGTGTAGGTTGATGAGAGTTCTCAGCCCGATTGTTCAGCCCTTTGTGGGAGCGGTGCTCGATGCCGGGCATGATGTCGCGTTTTGCGGCACCATAGGATCGCAGCTTGTCGGTGATCATGACGCGTGGTGAATTCCCCTGTCCTTTCAGAAGCTTTCGCATCAGACGTTTGGCAGAATTGGTGTTGCGGCGGCTCTGTACCAGCACGTCGAGAACGAAGCCATCCTGATCAACAGCCCTCCACAGCCAGTGCTTCTTGCCGCCAATGGAGATGACGACCTGCAGCGATGGCTTGGCGATAGCCCTGTCAGCCGGATCGTCTATGAGGCGATCGGCCCTTATCACGGCGCTTTTGAGTGTACTCTCGCCTCCCGCCTTCCGCTCGTTAAGGTCAACCCGCTGCAGGCGCGCCGGTTTGCCCAGGCGCGCGGCAGCCGCGCCAAGACCGATCGCGTCGATGCGCGCATGCTGGCGCAGATGGGACAAGCCTTTGACCTTCAGCCAGACCGGCCTATGGACGAAACCGCGCATGAACTCAAGGAACTGCAGATCGAGCGCACCGCTCTCGTCAAGGACCGTACACGGCTGCTTAACCGCATCAAGACCCAAACGCTTGCCCTGACTCCTTGATGGTGAGGTTCATCCGTTCCACCTGACCGTTCGTCCAGGGATGCTTCACCTTGGTCAACCGATGCTCGATGCCATTGTCATCGCAAACCCGATCGAAGATGTGCTCGAAGGCATGGACATCGCGTTTGCGATTGGTGAACTGGATGCCATTGTCGGTCAGTATGGTGTGGATGCGGTAGGGAACGGCAGCGATCAGATCGCGCAGGAACTGAGCAGCCGCCATCTTTCCAGCCTTTTTGACCAACCGGGCAAAGGCGAACTTGGACGTCCGATCAATAGCCACGAACATCTAGAGTCTGTCAGGTTCAAGTCGAACCAGACAGACTCTAGATTTATTTGTTTTCGTTTGTCTTTTCGGGAAAACCGGATTCCACTTTTCCCTGACAAACTCTAGAGCTTGCCTTCAGCAGTGTGCACCTCGGCAATGTCGATGTGGAAATAGCCGATGGGGTAGCTTTTGAACTTCTTTGTTTTGGGCTTGTCGCCATCCACCTCGGGCAAGCGGGAAATCCCATGTCGCTGCAGGCAGCGATGCAATGACGAGCGCGTCAAATGCGGGATGGTTGGTTGCAGGGCATAAAGACAATCGTCGAGCGGCAGAAGCGTAGGCGCCGAAAAGCGACGATGATCGCTTCCTCATCGAGCGAGAGAACCGTTGAATGTGGCTGCTTTGGCCCGGTCTTGCGGTCCAGAACGCTTCCACGCTTTTTCCATTTGGCGACCGTCTTGGGATTGATCCCATATCGATCCGCCAACACCCTCAGGCTCTCTTGACTATGCTGTATTGCTCGACGGGTTGCCTCTGTCGTAGTGGCGCTGCCATGCAGAACTTGTCCCATAGTGCTTCCTTCCATGCCATGGAAAAGATCGCACCATCAAATCTCGGGATCAAACAACTAGCCTGAAACACGCTCGATCAGCGGGCACTCGACCTTGAGCTGGTCATGCGTGCTGGTCAGACCGCCCGTGATGTCATCCAGCAGTTCAACTGCCATCGTACCCATCGCAAGCATCGGGAGATGGAAGGTCGTGAGCGGCGGCCGAGTGAACTGCGCAATATCGCGGTTGTCGAAGCCGACGACGGCGACGTCGTCGGGAATCGACTTTCCGAGTTCCTTGAGCGCCTCCAGACAACCGATCGCCATCAGGTCATTGGCGCAGAAAATGCCGTCGGGTGGGCCGGCAAGCTTCATCAGTTCATGGGTCTTTTCATAGCCGGACGAGGGTTCCCAGTTACCGTAGTGAACAAGCTTCGGGTCATAGGCGAGATCGTTGCTCGCAAGCGCCTGCTTGTAGCCGCGCAGGCGGTCGCGGGGGTTGTCCAGGCCCTCCTGGCCGTTGATGAGCGCGATGCGCTTGCGGCCGCCCGCGATAAGCCGTTCGGTCGCCGCACGTCCTCCCGCCACGTCGCCGGGCACGATCGAGGGCAGCCTGCGTTGCTGGTCGTAGCAGTTGACGAGCACGGACGGGGTATCGAGAAGCGCCTGCGGCGGGTCGATCTTGCGGGTCAGGATCGTGCCGAAGATATATCCCACCAGCGTCTGACTTTCGCAGATGGAAAACACCCCCTCGTCCGGGTCCTCGCCCTTGCGGAACACCCCGAGCGTGACGAGGATTCCAAGCTCCAGAGCCTTCTCGCGGGCGCCTTCAAAGGCGAGTGCCATCCATGGGTCGGTCGTGAGCTCGTCGACGATGAAGACAATGACTTTCGTCCCGCCATGGCTGGCCGGAGACGATTTGTTTGACAGGCGGTAGCCCAGCGCCTCAGCCGCATCGAACACCCTTTTGCGGGTAGCTTCGCTGAAGCGGGCGCCGGAACTGCCATTGAGAATGAGGGAGACTGTGGCCTGAGAAACGCCGGCGCGCGCCGCGACATCCATCATTGTCGGTTTCAATGCATTCTCCATGACGAACGGCGCTGTCATCCGTTTGACCTGCAGGCGTCATGATCTGAAATGCCTGATTCGGTCGAATGCCACCGCAATAATTATGAATGTACCTATGAACATTCCTTGCCAGAATGTCGAGATACCGAGAAGGATCAGGGAGTTGCGAATGACCTCGATCAAGAGCGCGCCGACGACGGCGCCGACTGCCGTGCCTTCGCCGCCGGCGAGATTGGCGCCGCCGATCACGGCCGCGGCAATCACGGTCAGTTCGAGCGCCTGACCGAGATTGGTCGTCACGCTGCCGAGCCATCCGGCCATGAGGATGCCGGTGATCCCCGCGGTGAAGGCGGAAAACATATAGATACTGACCTTCAGGCGCTTGACCGGAATGCCGGTCAGGCGAACCGCATTCTCATTGCTGCCGATGGCATAGACATGCTGCCCCCAACGGGTCCATTTCAGCACCAGAGACATGAGAATGGCGAGGAACGCGAGCGCGTAGAGCGGATGCGGAATACCAAGCGTGGAACCGCCGCCAACCCACAGCAGCAGGTCATGATCGGGCCCGAACTCCCAGATCATCTTGTTGTCCGAGAGAACCATGGCCAGAGACCGGGCGGCAGACAGCGTGCCAAGCGTGATCACGAAGGGCGGCATGCCGCCATAGGCGATCAGCACGCCGTTCACGAGCCCCACCAGAAGGGCGGCACTCAATGCCATCGGCGCTGCCAGCCAGAACGACATGCCGCCGGCCATCAGCACGCTGATCACCATGGCGCTCAGCACCACGGACGAGCCCACCGACAGGTCGATGCCGCCCGACGCGATCACGATCGTCATGCCAATCGCGATGATGCCGACAAAGGCGAAGTTGCGGGCGACGTTGAAGAGATTTCTTTCGCTGGCGAAGGTATCGGTGAGCACGCTCAGCGCCAGGCAAGCGGCGATTGCGGCGATGAACACCCAGAACAGTTGCTGGGTCGCGATCTTCGACACCCAGTTGCGGTGCTGGCTTCTTGATATCACGTGGTCGATTGTGGTCATCGGTCTGCCTTTCTATGCCGTTTCGATCGCGCCGGTGATGAGACCGGTCACTTCTTCGGGAGAGGATTGCGCCGCAGGCTTGCTGGCGACCAGTTCGCCCCGCCGCAACACCGCGATCCTGTCTGCGACCCCGAAGACATCCGGCATGCGGTGACTGATGAGGATGACGCTGATGCCCTGGTCCCTGAGCCGGAGGATCAGGTCCAGGACCTCCTTGACCTGACGGACCGATATGGCCGCCGTCGGCTCGTCCATCATCACGATCTTCGGCTTTGACAACAGGGTCCGCGCGATCGCGACCGCCTGGCGCTGACCGCCCGACATCTTCCTGACGAGATCGCGCGGATGGGTTTCCGACTTGAGTTGCCGGAAAAGATCGGCCGCGATCTCGTTCATCTGGCGATAGTTGAGATATTTCAGGAGCCCGACGCCGCGCATGGCTTCGCGGCCGAGAAAGACGTTCGATGCGGCCGACAGGTTATCGCAGAGCGCGAGGTCCTGATAGACCGCCTCGATTCCCTCCCTCTGTGCGTCTCGCGGCTTATGGAAGACGACGGACTGTCCGTCGATGTGCATTGCGCCGGCCGAAGGCGGGAAGTTGCCGGCGATGATCTTCACAAGCGTGCTTTTACCGGCGCCGTTGTCGCCCATCAGCCCCAGCACTTCTCCCGGCTCCAGCTCCAGCGACACGGAAGACAGAGCCTGAATGGCCCCGTAGTTTTTCGATATTCCCGACAAGACAAGTCTCGACACAAATCCCCTCCCTCTTGTTCAGCGCCCATCAGGAGAGCCTGAAGCTCACCCGCCTCCAGCGTTATAACTAAAATCAATAATAACTTGACTTAATATTATTAGTAAATAATTATCTCACCGGACACAAGGAAATATCGAGGGGGTTGCGGATGAAGCTGCTGGTGACCGGTGCGGCTGGAAAAGTGGGGCAGGCGTTTCTTCCCGCTTTTCTAAACGAGCAGCGCTTCTCGGAGTGGGAGGTGGTCGCGCTTTGCAACAACCGGGTAATCGAGACAGACGATCGCCGGGTCACCGTGATCCGCGGCTCTATGGCAGATGAACGCATTGTTGAACGGTCGCTTGAGGGTGTCAGCCATGTGCTTCATCTGGCAGCCGTAAAGGAATCGCCCGACCTCGCCATCGATGTCGCGCTCAAGGGGCTTTATCTGCTGCTGGATCGGTTCCGTCGTTCGCAGGTCGGCCGCCAGTTCATGCTGCTCAGCGGCGATTGCGTCGTCGGTCATATTTTTCAGGACTACGCCGCACCGATAACCGAAGCGTCTCCCCGACGGGCCTATCCGGGCATCTATGGGCTGACGAAGGTGATGGAAGAGGTGATGCTGGAACAATTCGGCATCCAGTATGGCCTTCACTACACGATATTGCGCGCGCCCTGGATCATGGAAAAGGATGATTTCAGATACGCCTTCGAACTGGACGACACCCAGTTTGGCGGCCCGCCATGGGAAACGCTCGTTGATGAGACGACGCTCGAAAGACTTCGCCAAGGCGGATTTTTCCCCGCCATGCGGGACCCAAGCGGCGGTTTTCTGAAGCGCAACTTTATTCACGTCGATGATCTTGTCGGGGCGATCCTGCTGTCGCTCGACAACCCCGATGCCTATGGCGAGCTGTTCAACATCGCGATGAACGACCCGGTCGATTACGGGGAAGTGTCGGCGCTGCTCGAAACCAGCCGGCAGGTGCAGCGGGCGGATATAGCAACGCCGTTTCACAGCAACTGGCTGGACAATGCCAAGGCCCGCAAGGTGCTGGGCTGGAGGCCGATGATCGGTCTTGAGGAACTCGTCGAACGTGCATGGAACTACAGGCGCGGCGAAAACGACCCGCGCATTGTCTGGTATCCCGGCTGAGGAAGGAGCCTTTGCCGGCGATTGCAAAGAGGAGGAGAACTGCAATGAAAATCAAGTATCTGGCAATAACCGCCCTGTCGGCGGCCATGCTTCTTGCCGGTCAGGCTGGGGCTGAGGACAAGAAGACGCTGGCGATCGTGGTCAAGGGGCTCGACAACCCGTTCTTCGAGCAGATCAATCTCGGCTGCAAGAAGTGGCTTTCGGAAAACAAGGACAGCGAATTCGAGTGCCTCTACACCGGGCCCGCCTCGTCTTCGGACGAGGCCGGGGAAGTGCAGATCGTCGATGATCTGCTGACCCGTGGCGTTGCGGCCATTGCGATTTCGCCATCGAACGCACCCGCCATGGCCAACCGCATCCGCCAGATTGCGCCGGACGTGCCGGTCATGACCATCGATGCCGATTTCCTCGAGCAGGATCGCGATCTGCGCTCGACCTATCTCGGCACCGACAACTACCTGATGGGCGTCAAGATGGCGGAGGAGGCCAAAAAACTCCGCGCCGATGGCGGAACGGTCTGCCTGCAGCTCGGCAATGTCGCGGCCGACAACATCAATGCCCGCGCCCAGGGCTTCCGCGATACCATTGCCGGGACCAAGAATGTCGACCGGCTCTCCGGACAGAATGGCTGGACCGAGATCGAGGGTTGTCCGGTGTTCACCAACGACCAGGCGGACCTCGCCAACCAGCAGATGTCGGACGTGTTCACCGCCAATCCGGATCTCGATGCCTTCATCCTGATCGGCGGCTGGGCGCAATTTGCCCCGCAGGCCTATACCCAGGTGACGGACCAGGTGATGGACAGGCTGAAATCCAAGGACCTGATCATCATTGCCGGCGACACGCTGCCGCCGCAGACCAAGGCCTTCCGCGAAGGCCGCAGCCATGTGCAGGTTGGTCAGCGTCCCTTCGAGATGGGCTATCGCGCGCCCGACGTCATGATCCAGTTGATCAACGGCGAAAAGGTCGATGACCCGTTGTTCACCGGGCTCGACGTCTGCACCGCCGCCGCCCCCGGCTTCTGCGAGAACAACTGAGACCCGGGGCGGGCGGTCTGCTTTCCGCGCAGCCGTCCGCCACCGGCATCTTCGTCCGGCAGCGCTCTGGTTTGCGCTCCCGAACGCCATCTTCAACCTGATGAGAGCGATCCGAGAGGTGAGGGTCGCGGGAGGACATCATGAAAACGACATCCGTGATCCTGGCTGCAGCGGGCTTCGCTGTAGCCGCAACCACCGCAATGGCCGACGACAAACCGGCGCTTGCCTTCGTCGTCAATGCCGCGTCGGATTTCTGGAAGCTGGCCGAGGCGGGCGTCAACGCGGCGCAGGCCGAGCTTCCGGGTTATGAGCTGCAGTTCCGCTATCCGGCGCAGGGCACCGCCGCCCTGCAGAACGCCCTGATGGACGATCTGGTTGCCGCCGGTACCGACGCGATCATGATCTCGTCGGCCGATCCGAAAAACTCGATCGATGCTTTCAACCGCATCGCGGCGCAGGTTCCGCTGTTCACCACCGACAGCGACGCGCCGCAATCCAACCGCATCGCCTATCTCGGTTCCTCGAACACGGCTGCCGGCGTCCAGGCCGGCGAAATCGCCGTCGGCGCCATGCCGGGCGGCGGCAAATGCATGGGCTTCGTCGGCTTTCTCGGCGCGGACAATGCCAGGGAACGCATTGCCGGTTTCCGTGAGGCCGTCGAAGGCAAGGGCATAGAACTGGTGGATGTGCGCGGCGATGACGTCGATTTCGCCCGCGCCCGCTCGAATGTCGATGACGTTCTCGCCGCCAGCCCCGACATCAACTGCATGGTGGGTTTTTACTCCTACAATCCGCCAAAAATCTACGAAGCGCTCCAGGCGGCCGGGAAGCTGGGCGACATCACTGTCATCGCCTTCGATGAGGACCCGATCACGCTCGGGGCCGTCCGGGAAGGCGCGTTTGCCGGCACCGTCGTCCAGGATCCCTATCAGTGGGGGTATCAGGGCATGAAGCTGATGGCTGCCTATCTCGAAGGCGACAAGTCGGAGATCCCGTCGGACGGGCTGATCATCGTTCCGACCAGGATCATCGACAAGACCAATGTCGATGCCTTCGAGGCCGAGCTCAAGAAGCGGATCAACGGCTAGAACACACTCGGGAAATGCGGCGGATCTCCAATCGCCATCGCATTTCCCGCCCGTGCGGGTTGCCCGGCCCGCACGGGCCCGGAGAATTGTTTGAGGAAACGCATGGCAAGGATCCAAAACCCCATTTCCCTGCGGCTGGCCGGCATCACCAAGGTCTATTCCAGCGTCATTGCCCTCAACGACGTATCCCTGAACATAAGGGGCGGCGAGGTGGTCGGACTGATCGGCGAAAACGGCGCCGGGAAATCAACGCTGATGAAGGTGCTCGGCGGCGCGATCCGGCCGGATAAAGGCGAGATCATCATTGACGGCGTCAGCATGGCAAACCTTACCGCCGCGCGCGCGCTGACCCATGGCATTGCTTTCGTGCACCAGGAGCTGAACCTGTTTTCCAATCTCGATGTCACCGCCAATGTCATGCTGGGGCGGGAAATCCGCAGGGGCATTTTCATCGACCGCAAGGCGATGGAAGACCGCGTCCGGCCGCTGCTTGATATGCTCGGCACGCGGTTCGGCCCTTCCGATCCGGCCGCAGAACTCTCGCTCGCCGATCAGCAATTGCTGGAAATCGCACGGGCGCTGTCGACCAATGTCAGGCTGCTGATCCTCGATGAACCGACATCGAGCCTGACCCTGTCGGAGACGCAACGCCTGCTGAAGGTGATCCGTCTTCTGCGCGATGACGGCGTCGCCGTGCTGTTCATTACCCACCGTCTGAGCGAGGTGGAGGACGTCGCCGATCGCGTCGTCGGCCTGCGTGACGGCCGGAACGCCGGAGATCTGTGCGGAGCGGAGATCGCAAAGGAGGCCATGGTGCGCCTGATGATCGGCCGGCCGGTTTCCGAGTTCTACGAAAAGCCCGATCAAAACCGCGGCGAGGTCGTGCTCGAAGCGCGGGGGCTGAGGACAGCCGCCTATCCGCACGAGAGCGTCGACCTTGTACTGCACGGCGGCGAAATCCTCGGCCTTGCGGGACTTGTGGGCGCGGGGCGCTCCGAGCTTGCCCGCGCCATGTTCGGCATCGATCCGATTGAGGCTGGGGTTGTTACGGTTGAGGGAAAACAGGTCGTGGCGGGCTCCGTGCCGGGCGCGATCAGGGCCGGGATATGTCTCGTGCCGGAGGACCGCAAGTCCGAAGGGCTCTTTCTCGACTTCGCGATCGCCCGGAATATTGCAATGCCCAGCCTCGGCATGCTGTCGCGACACGGTTTTGTCGACAGGCAGGCAGAGCATGTCCTTGCCGTCGACGCGCGCCAAAAACTCGGCATCAAGGCCAGTCGGCTTGACCGGCCCGCCGGCGAGCTCTCGGGCGGCAATCAGCAGAAGATCGTGCTCGCGAAATGGCTTGCCACCCGCCCGAAGGTCGTCATTCTCGACGAGCCGACGCGGGGGATCGATGTCGGCGCAAAAGCCGAGGTCTATCGCCTGATGCGCGAACTCGCCGCGGAGGGCGCCGCGCTGCTGATGATCTCGTCGGACATGGAGGAGGTGATCGGCGTCTCCAGCCGCGTTGCCGTGATGAGCCGTGGCGGCATCGCCGGAATTTTAGAACATGAGGAACTGTCGGAGGAGAACATCCTGCGGCTTGCTGTCGGATAGAAGGTCATGACAATGCATAGAAAAGATCTGGGGCTGGCGGTTCTGGTTGTCTGCGTCGGGGCGATTGTGGCGCTGGTCAATCCGCGCTTCCTGTCGCCGATCAACCTCGCCAACACGGCCAACCTGATCGGGCTTTTCGGGCTGTTCTCGATTGCCGAAGCCTTTGTCATCGTGACCGGAGGGATCGAGCTTTCGGTTGGCTCCGTCATAGCGCTTCTGGGCGTCATCTTTATCGACCTGATCGCAATGCACGGCGTGGCATGGCCGGTTGCCCTTCTGATTGTTCTGGTTCTGGCTGTTTTCATCGGATTGCTGCACGGCCTGCTGGTGACCAGGCTGAAGCTCCAGCCTTTCGTCGTAACGCTTTGCGGTCTGCTGATCTATCGCGGGATTGCCCGTTTCTACACGCGCGACGGCACGGCCGGCTTCAGTTTCGGGAGCGACTTCCCGGCGCTCGAATATCTCGTCGCCGGGCGCAGTTTCGGCGTCCCGCACTCCGTCATCGCCTTCGCCATTGTCGCCGTGATCGCCTGGTTCGTGCTGCATCGCACGGTATTCGGCCGGCATCTTTTCGCGGTCGGCAAGAACGAGGAGGCGGCCCGCTATTCCGGTATCAACACGCGGCGCGTGATTGTCTCTGCCTATGTGCTCTGCATGCTCTTGACCGGCCTCTCCGCCGTTTTCTTCGCCATGTATACAAGGTCCGTGCAGCCGGCTTCGCACGGCAATTTCTATGAGCTCTACGGTATCGCGGCAGCCGTGCTCGGCGGGTTCTCGCTGCGCGGCGGCGAGGGCTCGATCATCGGCGTGGTCCTCGGCGTCATCCTGCTTCAGATCCTCCAGAACCTGGTCAACCTTCTCGGCATCCCGTCATCCCTGAACTTCGCGGTGATGGGCAGCGTCATTCTGGCCGGCGTGATCGCCGACACCCAGTTCACGGCCTACCGCGAACGGCGCCGGCATCGGGCGGCAATTTCTCTTGTCGAAAAAGCAGCGAAGACGCCTCTGTGCTAGCCCTTTATCGCCCTTTATCGCTTCCGCGCTAGGTCGTGTGGACACCTACCTGATCCATAGGACGATAGCTGCGATTGTGACGACGGCAAGATAGTTTTGTGCGGTCTTCTCGAAGCGCGTTTCGACCCTGCGGAAATGCTTGAGCTTGGAGAAGCAGCATTCGATGAGGTGGCGCTGGGCATAAAGGTCCTTGTCGAGTGGGTATTTCCGGGCACGGGAGGGATTGTTAGGAATCACCGCCACAGCGCCTTTGTCCGCGATGGCATCGCGTAGGCGATCGCTGTCATAGGCGGTGTCGGCCATGACGATATCGGCAGGCACGCCCTCGATCAGGGCATCGGCTTGTGGCGCATCGCCCTTTTGGCCTGCGGTCAGTGTGAAGCGGACCGGGCAACCGAGACCACGCACCGCCATGTGGATTTTGGTGCTCAGGCCGCCGCGATGCCGTCCTGCTGACGGGGTCGGTTCCGGCTTTATGCGACCTTACCACCATGACGGCCATGAGAGGGTGTCATTCCGCCCCCAGCCGGAAACGACCCCGTCAACGCGAACAATCTGTTTGACAAGATCTATGTCGGTCAGTGCGCCAGCACCAAGTTCTGCCAATATGGCGCACGACGAACCGTAAGGGCCACGCTCGGATGTAAATGGTAAGGCGTTGCGATCGGCTCTCCTCCTAACCGCCTTTTCAATGAGGACGGAAACAACAGGCCACGTCCACGGGTCTGTGGATCATGCCAGCTCATCAGAACGGCCATCCCATCATGATCATTCCTCCTCGGAGCGCACGCCATAGGGGCCGCAGAGATCGACGAGGACGCCGTGCAGAGCGCGCGTCAGTTCCCTTCTCGGAGAACTGACGCGGTCGACAAGGCCGATCTGGCGTGTGACCTGGGGGGTGCCGAAGGGGATTTTCTCGATTTCCATGTTCCCGGGCTCCTGCAATGCGACATGGGGTACGACCGAGATGCCAAGACCTTGGCGAACACAGGTCACGATCGAACCGATCGTGTCGATATGGGCGATATCCTGCGTGACGACGCCGAGGCGGGACAGTTCGGTGTCGATGAGGTTTGCCAGCGGAACCGGGCTGTGGAAACGGACATAGGGCTGGGTATTCAGAAGATGAATGGGGTCATGGCTTACTGTTCCGGATGGAGCGATCAACCAAAGAGGTTCCTTGAGGAAAGGAGACCACCGCAGGGCGTGTGGGAATCCGATGTGCTCGGCAACCATGGCAGCGTCGAGACGGCCCGAGGCGACATCGGTGATCATCGGCGCAGAGAGCGAGACGCGCAGGTTGATCTTGAGCTGCGGATATTCATCCCGCATTCGCAACAGGGCCCGCGGCAGCAGGTTCAGCGCGCTTGATCGGACTGAGCCAAGCAGAAGGGTGCCGGCGATCTGACTACCCCGCAACACCGCCTTGGCATCCTCCTCGCGCTGGAGGATATCTTTTGCCATATCAAGGACCTGCATCCCCTGTGACGTGAATTTCGGCGGCCGGCTCGCACGGTCGAAAATCACCACGTTCAGCTCCTGCTCCAGGGCGTGGATTTGCTGGCTGATAGCCGAGGGTGTGAGGCCGACTTCGTCCGCAGCACGGGCGAAGGTGCCTTGGCTGTGGATGGAGATAAGGGTCTTTAATTGACGCGTGTCCATGTAAAATCCAATTTTTCTAAATCTAATAACAAGAATTAATCGCTTTTGTGAAGTCATTCTTTCCATTACGTCTCGTAGCGGAGGACATGACCCGCGAACGACTGGGAGGCCGGTCCGGGGTCCAAAGAAATCACAATAGTTGAGCGCGTTCCGCCAGCCTCGGAACGTTCATGGAGACGTGCGCGATGAGCAAGACGATACTTGTAACCGGTCCCGACCTGGCCGCAGAGGCAAAGGCGCTGGCGACCAGCCATGGCTACGAGTTGGTGCACACGCCCGCCTATTCCGATTCTGCGGTGATTTCGGACTATATGGCGAAGACCGGGGCCGTCGGAATTGTTTCGCGCATGGGTCGCATCGATGCCTCCGTCATCGAGGCGGCCCCGCAGCTTCGGGTGATCTCGAAGCATGGCGTGGGCGTCGACAACATCGATATCGTCGCGGCGGCTGAGCGCGGCATTCCGGTGCTGGTCGCCACGGGCGCCAACGCGGTTTCGGTGGCCGAACATGCCATCGCCCTGTTGCTGACCGTCTCCAAGCGTATCCTGTCGTTGGACCGGAGCCTGCGCGAAGGCCGCTGGGAAAAGCCCGGCTTTCAGGGGCGGGAGCTCAACGGCGGCACGATGGGCCTGATGGGTATCGGCGCGATCGCCCGTGCGACCGGCGTCATGGCCAAGGGGCTGGGCATGAAGCTGATCGCCTATGATCCCTATGCACCCGACAGTGCCTTCGAGGCTGTGGGCGCGCGCCGCTGCGCGACACCGCAGGAGCTGTTTTCCGGGTCGCAGGTGTTGTCGCTGCACAGCCCGTTGACCGAGGGGACGCGCAATATCGTCAATGCCGAGGCGCTGGCGCTGATGCCCAACGGCTCATACGTCATCAATACCGCGCGCGGCGGGCTGGTCGACGAGCCAGCGCTGCTGGAGGCTGTGGTCTCCGGCCACATCGCGGGCGCCGGCCTCGATACCTTTGCATCCGAGCCGCCGGGGCCGGATCATATCTTCTTCTCTCAACCCAATATCGTCATGACCCCGCATATCGGCGGCGTTACCGCTCAGGCCAATGCGCGCGTCGGCACGGATGCGCTACGCGGAATCTTCGAAATCCTTGACGGTCACCCGGTCGCTCCCGAGCGGATCGTCAACCGCGCATTCCTTGCCGCTCCGTCGGCACACCTCACTAGCATGGAGAAATAACAATGCCTGCCGGCTTTCGAATCCTTAACCGTAACCAGGTTGCCTCGAAAGAGCTTGTCGATGCCTTCGCCAAGCTTCCCGTCGCCAATGTTTCCGACAGCATGTCACGGATGACCGCGGCCGGGGCCACTCTGCGGCCTATGCATGCTTCCGGGAACCTCGCCGGCGTTGCCCTGACCGTGAAGGCGCGGCCGGGCGACAACCTGATGCTGCACAAGGCAATCGACATGGCCGTCCCGGGCGACGTGATCGTTGTCGACGGCGGCGGCGACCTTTCGAACGCCCTCATGGGTGAGCTGATGCTGGCCTACGCCGTCCGCAAGGGTGTTGCCGGCTTCGTGCTGAACGCGGCGATCCGTGACCTTGACGCTTTCGTCAAGACCAATCTGCCGACCTTCGCCGCGGGCGTCAGCCATCGCGGCCCTTACAAGGACGGTCCAGGGGAGATCAACGTTCCGATCAGCATTGGCGGCATGGTGATCCGCCCCGGCGACATCATCATCGGCGACAGCGACGGCGTGCACTGCGTTCCACTTTCCGATGCGGAAGAGGTTCTGAAGAAGACCCAGGCCAAATCCGATGCCGAGATCAATCAGATGAAGGCCATTGCCGAGGGCGCCAACGACCGCAGCTGGGTCGATGCTGCGCTGAGGAGGCTGGGCTGCGAATTCCCCGCGGACTGATCCGCGGCAAGACGACCAATGAGCATGTCAAGGAGGAGAGAACCATGCTGAAATTGATCCGTACCACTGCGCTGACCGGCGCGATGATCCTGACGGCTGGCGCTGCGCTCGCCGAATACCCGGGAAAGCCGATCGAGGTGATTGTCGGCTTTTCCGCCGGAGGCGGCACTGATGTGATGGCGCGTACCGCGGCCCCCTTCATCGAGAAATATCTCGGTGACGGTGCAAGCCTGGTGGTGAAGAATGTGCCGGGCGCTTCCGGCCAAATCGGCGTCACAGAGGTCGCCGAAGCAGATCCCGATGGCTACACCATCGGCACGTTCAACCTGCCGGGCATGATGGCGCGCACCATCGACCGGGAAGCCGGGTATGACCGGGACAGCTTTACCTATCTCGCCAATGTCGTGAACGATCCCAACGTGATCGTCACCGCGAAGGGCAGCGGCTTCGACACGCTCGACAAGCTGATCGCGGCGGCGAAGAAGGATCCGGGCGCGGTGACCGTCGGGATGTCCAGCCTCGGCGGCGACGATCACTTCGCGCTGATCAAGCTCGAAGGACTGACCGAGGCCGAGTTCACCATCGTTCCCTTCAAGGGTTCCGCGCCGGCGCGCACCGCGCTGATGGGCGGCCACGTCGCGATGGGCATCCTCAACATCTCCGAAGTGGCGAGCTTCCAGGACGAGCTGAACGTGCTGGGCGTTGCGACCGAGGAGCGTTCCGACTTCGCGCCGGACCTTCCGACGCTGAAGGAACAGGGCGTCGACCTCGTGAATGGTTCGATGCGCGGCTTCGTGGCGCCTGCCGGCCTGCCGGATGATGTCTCCGCCAAGCTGGATGGGGCCTTTGAACAGATGGCTAATGATCCCGAGTTCCTTGCTGCCATGAAGGCGACCGCGAACCCGGTCGAGATCGTCACCGGCGATGAATTCAAGCAACTGACGTCCGAACTCTATGATTTGGCGAACGGCGTCTGGCAGGAAACGCCCTGGAACTGATGTTCCATGCTGGCGGCGCGTCGATCGATGCGTCGCCTGACCTGCTTCCCAATTCGTCAAGCCCCTGAGGGAAACTGTCCATGCCAGACGACCGCAAGAGCCGCCTGCTCCGACCCGAGACGTTGACGGCCATCGGCATCATCATCGCGGCTGCCGCTTTTCTCTTTCCCACGGCTGATCTGCGTCCGATCTCCGCCCTGCTGCCCG
This sequence comes from Martelella sp. NC20, assembly GCF_013459645.1. Lineage (NCBI taxonomy): Bacteria > Pseudomonadati > Pseudomonadota > Alphaproteobacteria > Hyphomicrobiales > Aurantimonadaceae > Martelella > Martelella soudanensis. Next base: position 143,461 of record NZ_CP054862.1, on the reverse strand, counting down.
CCGCCATGCTGGTGGGCCTGATCGTATTGTCGATCCTGCTCTTGATTGGCGATCAGCGTCATGCCGCGCAGGGAGAAGCCGCCGAGACTATCGCCAAATCGTGGCGCCGCGTCATCGGGGCCTTCTGCCTGATCCTCGCCTATGCGCTCGGATGCGACTTTGTCGGCTTTTATCCGAGCACGATCGTCGTCATCCCGCTGGTCGCCTGGGTATTCGGGTTCAGAAACTGGCTCGGCCTGCTTGCCGCCACGGTCATTGTCGTCGGGGCCATCTGGCTGATCTTTGATTTCGGGATGTCCCAGGGCTTCCCCGTCGGACGCCTTTGGCAGAACTGAGGTCACGATGTATTCCGATCTTCTCAATGCCCTTCCCGAGGTTGTGGGATTTACGAATTTCGTCGCCGTCGTCATCGGCGTCCTGTCGGGCATCGTCGTGGGCGCCATGCCGGGCCTGTCGGCAACGATGGCGATTTCGGTTCTGGTGCCCTTCACCTTCGGGCTCGATCCGCTGGTGGCACTTGGCCTGATGGCCGGCATCTACAACGGCGCGATGTATGGCGGCGCGATCCCGGCGGTGCTGCTGCGCATTCCCGGCACGCCGGCCGCCGTCGCCACCACCTTTGACGGTTACCCGATGGCCCAGAAGGGCGAGGGGGGCTTTGCGCTGCAGGTGGCGGTCGTGTCCTCGTCCATCGGCGGCATCGCGTCCGCCTTCGCGCTGATGCTGCTGGCGCCGCCGCTTTCCAAGGTGACGCTGCTATTCGGTCCCGCCGAGGTGTTCTGGGTCGCTGTCTTCGGACTGGCCTCGATCATCTTTCTGCTGGGCGGCAATCCGGTAAAGGGGCTGATCAGCGCTTGCTTCGGGGTGTTCATCTCGGTGGTGGGTTCCGATCCGATCTATGGCGATGACCGTTTCACCTTCGGCCAGCTCGAGCTCCTGGACGGGATCAGAATCGTGATCCTGCTTGTCGGCCTCTACGCGCTGCCGCCGGTGATCGATCTTCTGGAGACGCCGCTGAAGACGGATGGCGTGGAAGGCAGCAAGCTCGGTACGCAGCCGATCTGGAAGGCGCTGCCGCGGATGAAGCATTTCTGGAAGACCTGGCTGCGTGGATCGCTGATCGGCATCTGGATCGGGATCCTGCCCGGCGCGGGCGGCTCCATGGCGGCCTTCATATCCTATAACGAGGCGCGGCGCGCCTCGAAGCACCCCGAACGCTGGGGTGAGGGCGAGCCCGAGGGCGTTGCCGCCGCCGAGACCGCCAACAATGCCGACACCGCCTCGGCGTTGATCCCGGCCCTGACGCTTGGCATTCCGGGAACCGCCGTGGCCGCGGTGATGCTGGGCGGTCTGCTGGTGCATGGGCTTCAGCCCGGGCCGATGCTGTTCCGGGACAATCCGGATGTCGTTTTCGGCTTCATGTGGCAGTTCCTGTTCGGCGCCATCCTGCTGGTCCTGTTGGGCGGTTCGTTGGCGACCAACAGTTTCGCAAGGCTCTTGAACCTGCCGCGTCCGTTGCTCGGATCAATCATCATCGTGCTGATGCTGATTGGCGTTTACTCGATCAATGGCCGCATGTTCGACGTCTACCTGATGCTCGGCTTCGGCGTGATCGGATGGCTGATGGACAAGATGAAATTTCCGCTGCCGCCAATGGTGCTGGGCCTGATCCTGGGCGCATTTGCGGAAGAGAACCTGCGCCTAGCGCTGAGAATCGGGCGTGGCGACTGGATGGTGCTGTTCCAGAACACCACCAGTCTTGTGATCGTCGCCCTGACGCTCGCGGTTGTCATCGGCCCGATAATCAAGCGCCGGATCGTGGCCCGCCGTGCGGCGGACGGTGGTGACGGGACGGAGGGCTGAGGCATGGTTGCCGCAAACTCCCTGCCGTCCGGATCAGAGCAACTGGCGCGGAACTGCCGCACAAAGCAATGCTCTGGCCGACCGTCGCCGGGAGCGACGATATCGACCGAAATCTGTTCACGACACAATCTGGGAGGACATTGTCATGAAAGAAACCTTGCGCCTTGCGGTGCTCTCGGGGCCCGCGCTGGCCGAACAGGGTAATCCTATCGCCTTTATCTCGGGTGACACGTTCGAAGCCGTTACCAGGGAGCAGGAAGCGACCGCCCCCGAAATCTCGAATTGATAACCCTCTCGCGGTCATTCCCGACCGCGAGCCGTTCCAACCCGGGGCAGGGCCCCGGCGAACAAGGAGAAACATGATGAAACTGACAAGAACCCTTTGCGCCGCCGTGCTGGCGCAGTCCCTGGCACTGCCGCTGGCCGCCCATGCCGAAGACTGGACGGCCTACACTTATTCCTCGGTCTCTACGACTGCGGCAGTGAAGGGCATGAACCGCATCGCGGAGCGTGTCGGCGAGGAAACCGACGGCGAACTGACCATGACCTTGCATCTGGGCAAGACGCTTCAGATCGCTTCGTCCGACATCACCCAAGCGGTGGGTGACGGCATTATTGACTTTGCCGCCGATTTCTTCTTCTCGGGCACGGTACCGATCGCGCGGATCCTCAATCTACCGATGCTGATCGAGAATGATGAGCAATGGGACAAGGCCTATGCTGCCATGGAGCCGACCCTCATCGACGCCTTTGCCGAGCAGAATGTCGTGCTCTTGGGCGGCTACCGCTATCCGGAGCAGACGATCTTCACCACCTTCCCGGTGAACAGCCTTGTCGATCTCAAGGGACACAAGATCCGCGTGACCTCTCCCGAGCAGGGTAAGTTCATCGAGGCGTTCGGCGGTGCGCCGATCACCCTGTCAGGCAGCGAAGTGCCCACCTCGCTAGAGCGCGGCGTGATCGAGGGCGTTCTGACAGCGAGTGCCGGCGGGGCCAAGAACTGGCATGAGTTCCTGCCCTACAACTACCGCTTCCCGGTGAACTACGGCAACTCGATGATCATCGCCAACGCCGATGCCTTCGACGCGCTGCCGGAAGAAACCCGGGCGACTCTCAGCAAGATCGCCGCCGAGGAAGGCCCCGCCATCACGGAGGACTTCCGCGAGGATGAGAAGGTGCAGATAGCGGCGCAGGCGGAAGCGGGCATGACCCTGACCGACGCCTCTGCCGCCGAAATCGAGATGGCGACCGAGAAGCTTGCCCCCTATTGGGAAGCCTGGGCGGAAGAGAATGGCCCCGAATATGTCGAAGCCCTGAAGGTCGTGCGCGATGCAATCGGAAAATAGGCCAGACGATGCCGAAACCACGAGGCTGGCTTCTGCCGGCCTCATCTTCGATATGGGCGAGGCGGTGACGCGGACCCTGACCGGGCTGGTTCTGACCGGCCTCGTCGTGATGGTATGCACCGAGGCGCTGTTGCGGGGCGGTTTCAACTACTCGCTCGGCTTTGCGGAGGAACTGACGGGCTATTGCGTGGTGCTGTTGACCTTCCTCGGCGCGGCGCTGGCGCTGCGGCACGGGGCGCTGTTCCGGGTGCACTTCCTGTTCGACCAGCTTGGCCGGCGGGCGCAGACCCTGCTGCGCTGCCTCTTCATTCTGGTGGCGCTGGCCCTTTGCCTGACGCTGGCCTGGAAAACCAAGGACCTGACGTTGTCGTCCTTCAGCCGTGGCAAGTTTGCGCCCACAGTCCTGCGCACGCCGCTGTGGATTCCGCAGATCGTGCCGCCGTTGGGGTTCCTCGTCATCGGCTTCTTCCTCGTCGAACAGTTCCTGCTGACCTTCCGCAAAACAGAAGAAAGACACTGACATGGAAGCGATCCTTGCCTTTGGCCTTCTCATCGGCCTCATCCTCGGGGGCATGTGGGTGCAGTTTGCCGTTGCCGGGGCAGGTCTGTTCTACCTTTGGATGCTGAAAGGCTTTGCCGGCTGGAAAGCCCTGGGGCTGGTAAGCTGGGGCGCCGCCAACAGCTTCACCCTGGCCGCCATACCGCTGTTCGTGCTGATGGCCGAGATACTGCTGGGCTCGGGCCTTGCGGGCCGGCTCTACAACGGCGTCGCCCCGTTCATGCGGCGTTTGCCGGGCGGGCTGCTGCACACCAATATCGTGGGATCGGGCATCTTCGCGGCGATCTCCGGCGGCAGCGCGCCGACGGCCGCCGCGATGTCCACCGTCTCTCTGCCAGAGCTGGGCCGGCGCGGCTACGACCGTCGCCTAGTCGCCGGGTCGCTGGCCGCCGGCGGCACGCTGGGCATTCTGATCCCGCCCTCGATCACGATGATCATCTATGCCACATTCACCGAGACCTCGATCGCGCGGCTGTTTGCGGCCGGGCTGGTGCCGGGCATATTGCTGGCTCTGTTCTACATGGCTTTCATCGTGTTCCGCGCCTGGCGCAATCCGTCGCTCGCGCCCAAGGTGGAGACCAAGGCGACGCCGGCCGACCTGATGCGCGCTGCCCTCGACATTCTGCCGTTCGTCATGCTGATCGTCATTGTTCTGGGCAGCATTTACGGCGGTTTCGCTACCCCGACCGAGGCAGGTGCCGTGGGCACGGTGGGTGCGATCCTGATATCCGGCATTTACGGCAAACTCAGCTTCGACCTGATCCGCCGGGCGTTGGTCCGGACGGCGGTGATGAGCGGCAATATTCTCTTCGTTGTCTTTACCTCGATGATTTTTGCCTATGCCACCGCGCTCTCAGGAGTGGGAGAGGCTCTGGTTACAAAGCTCGAAAGCGCCGACGTGTCCAAGGTCGCCTTCCTGTTGATCATCATGGTGGTGTTCGCCATCCTCGGCTGCTTCATGGAAGGTCTGGGCATGATCGCAATCATCGTGCCGGTGATCTTCCCGGCGCTGCTGGCGCTGAACGTCGATCCGATCTGGTTCGGCGTCTTCGTGGTGATCCTGGTGGAACTGGGGCAATTGACGCCACCTCTCGGCGTGATCCTCTTCGTCGTTGCCTCATCCTCCAAGGAGGTGTCGGTGGAGGACGTGATCATGGGCACTTTGCCCTTCTTCGCCATCATTTTGTTGTTCATGCTGCTGATGATCGGTTTCCCGCAGATTGCACTCTTCCTCCCGGAGGTCACATTCGGATGACAACCCATAGCTACCCCGCCCCGGACCCCGTCATCATCGATGCGGAGGTCTTCACCGAGCTGCCGGGCCATCTGCGCCGCCCCGGCGTTTCCTCCTATTGGGCCGAGAAGAACCGGCACGGGCAGGCGGTCGACAGTTTTATCGAGGGGCCGTCCTTCGACAGGGAGGGCAACCTCTATTTCGTCGATATTCCCTTCGGTCGGGTGTTCAGGGCCGCGTCGGACGGCATGGTCGAACAGGTGACGGAATATGACGGGCAGCCGAACGGGCTGAGGATCCATCGCGACGGGCGGATTTTTCTGGCGGATTATCAGAACGGCATCATGCTGCTGGATCCTAAGGGCGGGGCCGTGACCCCTGCGCTCTCCGATTGCGATACCGAGGGGTTCAAGGGCTGCAACGACCTGCACTTCGGCCGGGATGGCACGTTGTTTTTCACCGATCAGGGACAGACGGGCCTCCACGACCCGACGGGCCGCGTCTATCGCTGGCAACCGGAGACCGGCCGGCTCGACTGCCTGATCGACACGGCGCCAAGCCCGAACGGGCTGGTGCTGGACCTTGCCGAGCGGGTGCTTTTTGTTGCGGTGACGCGGGCGAACGCGGTCTGGCGGTTGATCCTCTCGCCGAGCGGACGGGTGAACAAGGCCGGGCTCTTCATTCAGTTCTCGGGCGGTCGCGCCGGGCCGGATGGGCTGGCTCTGACGGCGAGTGGCGGCGTGGTGGTGTGTCAGACCGGCATGGGCCTCGTCTGGGTCCACAATGCGCTGGGACAGCCGGTCGCCGTGGTGCGCAGCCCGCAGGGACTTGGCACCACAAATTGCGCCTGGGGCGGCGCGGACGGGCGCAGCCTGTTCATCACCGAAAGCGACAGCGGCTCGATCCTCAGGGCGACATTCCCGCCGCATCTGGATATTTCGGGTGCGCCGATGTTCGCCCACGCAGAGTGAGCTCTGAGCATGACGGAGGGCGGCGAAGGCCAGCGCTCCAGAGGATGTCGAGGAAGGTCATCTGTCGTTGTCATGGGGATCGGACGGATTTCGGGACTAGATGCAGAAAATCTGAATAAATCCTTAAATTTAATTCTCTTTTATTAAGGAAAACAAATGTTACATAAGGTGCCTTGGGAGGAGTGATCTGGCAAAGGTTTATGGCAGATGGCTTCCGCTGACTGAAAATCCGAGGAGGAGAACATGAAGTATTTCCGTAGAATTACCGCCACCCTGGTCTGCACACTCGGGCTGGCCGCTGGCATAGGTTTCGCTCAGGCGGCCGAATGGCCTGACCGCAGCATCACCCTTATAGTGCCTTACGGCGCCGGCGGCACCACCGATGTCTCCGCCCGGCAGCTTGCCACCATGGCCGAGAAGAAGCTCGGCCAGCCGATCGTGGTGGAAAACCGCCCGGGCGGCAGCGGCGCCAACGCCATGCGCTTCGTGGCGAGCGCCAAGCCGGATGGCTATACGCTGATCGCGACGACGTCCTCGCCTAGCTTCGTGACGCCTGCGCTGCGCCCGACCGGCTATGACCCACTCAAGGATTTCGTGCCGATCGTGAACTATTCGGGGCCCTATCACGGCGTTCTCGTCAAAGGCGATTCCGAATACACTTCCCTGAATGATCTGGTGAAAGCCACCAAGACAGGCAAGACCCTCACTTATGGCACGGCCGGTGCCATGGGCGGCGCGCATCTCGCCTTCACCAAGCTTGCCGGCGAAACCGGCGCTCACCTGCAGCACGTGCCCTTCGACGGCGCGGCTTCGGCCACGGCGGCGGTTCTCGGCGGTCATGTCGATATCGCTCTGGTGCCTGCCTATCGCGATCTGGTCGAGGATGGCCAACTGAAGCTGCTCGGCGTGCTTGATGGCGACAACGATCCGGATTTCCCTGACGCGCCGACCCTGGAAGAGGCCGGCTATGATGTCGAATTCCCCTCGATCGTCGGCGTGCTTGCGCCCGCGGGTACCGATCCCGCAATCGTGGAGAAGCTGGAGACGGTGTTCACCGAGGTGGCGTCTTCCGACGAGTTCAGGGACTTCATGACCCGTTTGAACCAGCCCGTCCGCATCATGAGCGGCGAGGCCCTGGGCGAGACGATCGCCACCAACCTTGAAGCCTACAAGGCCGTGGCCAAAGAAATGGGCATGTCCCAGTGAGCCTCGACGGGAACAAACGCGGGATGTCGGTCTTCGGCATCCGCACCCTGACCTGCGCGCTGCTGCTGGCGGGCGCCGCCACGGGGCTCGTGCTACTTGAAGCACAGGTGCCGGTCTGGAATCTCGGCGGTGCGGGGCCGACGGCGCGGACCTTGCCGCGCGTGGCGCTGGCGCTGCTGGCCGCAGCACTTCTGCTTCGCCTTATCGTCGGACTTTTCGGAACGGACAAGCCTGTCGGATCGATTCGTGACTGGAGCCCGGTCTTTCTGGTGATCGTTGGGACGGTGGCCGCGCTGGCACTGATGCCTCTTGCCGGTTTCATTCCCTGTGCAACCGGTCTCGGCATCATCATTGCGCTCGCTTATGGGGAACGCAAGCCGGTCTTCTGCATTGGCCTGCCGGTTCTGGCGGCGCTTGCGATCGGCCTTGGGGCCGAGCATGTGCTGAACATTCCGTTGCCGTGACGCCGTCGTTGCAAGACGGCTTGCGCACCGCCATTCACGACCGATTTGACGGAGATCCCCCACATGATCATGGAAGCCTTCTACGCGCTTTTCGACTTCTGGATCCTGCTTGCCATGCTGGCCGGGATCGCGGTGGGGATCGTCATCGGCGCCATTCCCGGTTTGGGGCCGAGCATGGCCATTGCCCTGCTGATCCCGATCACCTTCTCGATGCAGCCTATACCGGCGCTTCTTCTGCTTCTGGGCGTCTATCAGGGTGCGATCTTCGGCGGCTCCATCTCCGCCATCCTGCTGAACGTGCCGGGCACGCCGTCCGCTGCCGCCACGGCGCTGGACGGACACCCGATGGCGCGTCAGGGAAAGGCCGGCAGGGCGTTGCGCATCGCGCTTTTCGCCAGTGTCTTCGGCAACCTCTTCAGCTGTCTCGTTCTGATGGCGCTGGCCCAGCCTCTTGCCTCGGTGGCGCTCGATTTCGGCCCGGCGGAAATGGCTGTGCTGATTTTCTTTGCCTTGCTTGTCATCGTCCTTCTGGGCGGAGGATCGAAGCTCGACTCGCTGATCATGGTGACGGTCGGCGTCTGTGCCGGGGTTGTCGGGCTCGACCCGATCAGCGGTTCGCCCCGGTTCACGTTCAACTCCTTCTCGCTTGAAAACGGGTTCGCGCTGATCCCCGTGCTGATTGGCCTCTTCGCCATGTCGGAGGTGCTGGTTCAGCTTTTCGACAGGTCGAAGTCCGATGTGGCGGAGGCCCCGATTCCGCCGGTGCCAAATTCGCATGTCGGCTGGCTCGACATGTGGCGGATGCGCACCACGCTGCTGATGTCTTCGGCCATTGGAACCTTCATCGGCATTCTGCCCGGAATCGGTTCTACTATTCCCGCCTTCATGAGCTACGGTCTGGCGCGATCGCGCGCGAAGGAACCGGAGCGGTTCGGCAAAGGCGAGGATGCCGGCGTTGCGGCGCCCGAGGCTGCCAACAACGCGGTGACCGGCGGCGCTCTTGTGCCGATGCTGGCACTCGGCATTCCCGGCGATGCGGTGACGGCGGTCATTCTCGGCGCCTTCATGCTGCAGGGGCTGGCACCCGGACCGTTCCTGTTCCGCGATCATGGCGTCGAGGTTTATGCGATCATCGAGGCGCTGCTGCTGGCTTCGCTGCCGACAATCCTGATCGGTCTGGCGCTGTTCCGTGTGGCGATCCATGTCATCCGGGTCCGGCCCCGGCACCTTTTCCCGGTCATCGCGCTGCTCTCCGTTTTCGGGGCCTACTCGGTCAATAACATGCTTTTCGACGTATGGGTCATGCTCGGCGCAGGGGTGCTGGGCTTCCTGTTCCGCCGCTCCGGTTTGCCCGTGCCGCCGCTTCTGATCGGACTGATCCTCGGCAAGCCGCTGGAACAGGCGGCGCGGCAGGCGCTGCTGACGAGCGGCGGCAGCCCCGATATTTTCGTCAGTTCCCCGATTTCGATCGGCTTTGTGGCCCTGATCATCGTCTTTGTCGCCGGGACGCAGGTCCTGCCGCATCTGCGCAATCGACAGAGACAGCTATGATCATCTGCGATTGCCACATCCACGCCTTCGCAAAAGGCGTCGAACGGGCAGGGGGCGCCTATGTCCCGCCCGAGAAGGATATCCGGGATTTCATCGCCGAGGAGGCGCGGACCAACAGCATCGGTCGGGCGGTAATCATCCAGGCCTCGGTCGACGGGACCGACAATACCGCTCTCGCCCGGACGGTGGCGTCTCCTCCCGAGGCGATCGCGCTGCGCGGCGTGGCGATGATCTCGCCCGCCTCGACCGGCCTCGAGGCGCTTGCCGCAACCGGCATCAGGGCGGCGCGGCTGCAGGACCGGGGCCGTGTGGGAATCAACCAACTCGACCTCTTGCCGCAGGTCGCGGCGCGGGCGGCAGAGGTGGACTGGCATGTCGAGCTCAACACCGAGCCGGAGCGCTTCGACCGCGTGGCGACGGCGCTCGAAGCCATGCCCGCGGGACAGCCGCTCGTTCTTGATCATTTCGGCCATGCCGACCCGACCTCCGAGGCCCAAGTGACAAGCCTCTCCCGTCTGCTGGACAGCGGGCGCGTCTGGGTGAAACTCTCGCCCACCCGGGTCAGCACACGGCCGGACAACTATGATGACCTCGCCGATCTGGTTTTGCGGCTTGTGCAGGGCTGGCCCGATCGCTGCCTCTGGGGCAGTGACTGGCCCCACGTGATGACGCCGCCGCCCGTGCCGCGTCTCGCGCCGATGCTCGATTTGCTGAAACAGGTTCTGCCGGAAGAAGGCCTCAGGGCGGTGCTGCAGGACAATCCCGCAGCGCTCTATCGGTTCTAGAGCATTCCCGGCGAAAACCGGACCGCCGGAAATGCTCTATCTATTTGTTTGTACGCGCGACCTGGCGGAAAACCGGTATCCACTTTTCCTGGGCACCCTCCAGTGGCTTTGCCCCGACATTACCCGGGTAGATACGCGGAAAGGCGCTGGGCTCTGCGGTGCACGCCTTACAAATAAACCCGCGTTGGTTGAGACCGTTGATGGCCTTGAGCTTGCAGTCGAAGCTCGATGCTGCGCTGAAGTCAGCGAGGCATCGTCGGAACTGATGTTTGCTCTCGTAGGGGTAGCGCTTGGCGGCCGCGTCCTCGATCGATCGTTTCGTCCTCTCTGTGAGCGTATGAAAGCTGCCGTTGAATCGTAGACTTTGAGGCGGGAACGCTTCAAGCACGGCTCGTTGCCGTCATTAAATGGCGTCAATCGTCCGACTTTTCGGACCCTGCTTTGTCAGTTCCTTCAAGCAGCAATGCGAGGCGCTGGAACCGTCCGCGGCGAATATGCTGCCGGGCGGCCTCTTCCGCCGCAGCGACATCGCCGTTTTCGATAGCGGCATATATGGCGAGGTGATCCTTGAGCGACCAGGCTTCGTAATCATAGCGTCCTTCCGTCTGTCCCCGTATCATTTCGGCGGAGGCCAGCAGAATCTCGGCGGTGTGCTGGACATATCGATTGTTCGAGATCCGGTAGATACATCTATGAAAGCGATCATTGACTCCGAGAAACTCAGTTTCGTTCCTTTGCCCCTTCTCCTGATCGGTGAGGATAGAGCGCAGCTCTATCAGATTCGACGTGTTCGCCCGCTTGGCGGCAAGGCGCGCAGCCAGACACTCCACTGCTTCGCGCATGTCATAGATTTCTTCGGCACGCGCGATATCGATGGTGGCGACAACCATTCGCCCACCACTGGTATGCGCTAGGAATCCTTCGCTGAGCAGACGCTGTAAGGCTTCGCGCGCCGGAGTCCGGCTGACATTGAATAGCTTGCAAAGGCTCTGCTCACTGATCCGGTCGGCCGGAGCGAGTGTCCCGTCGCGCAGCAACTCGCGCACTTTACCGTATACAGCCTCTCCCAGAGAGTCCTCTGCCTTGCTGTTGGCGCTCAAGATAAAAACCTCAAAAAAACAATGTGAAACTCGGTAACTTGTGTCTAGCACACAATTTACCGCAGCATCAAGGTTGACGCATTCTCGGCAATTGGTATACAGAAATAGCAGTTAAGTTGCATTATGCATACAGTTGAAAGCCTGCATTCATGCCCCGAACAGTTCTCGTAACCCGCGACCGAATTCACCCGGATGCCGTCGCAATGCTGGGCGAAGCCGGCTTCGAATGTCTGTTTTCGCCTCCGTATGCGACTGGCGAGGAGGTTGTTCGCACCGCCTCGGAGGCCCGGGTCGACGCGATCATGGTATCTCAGGGGCGAATTACGCGTGAGGTCATCGCCGCGTCGAGCGCGTTGAAGGTGATCGTCAAGCACGGCAGCGGGGTCAACAACATCAATCTGGCAGCGGCCGAGGATTTGAGCATACCGGTCTACCGCGCCGTCGGTGCGAATGCGCGTTCCGTAGCCGAGCATACCATCGCTTTGATCCTTTCCCTGCTCAAATCGCTGCCGCAACTCGACAAGGCGACGAAGAGCGGCGAGTGGATGAAATCCTCGTTTATCGGCCGGGATATCAAGGGTGCCCGGTTGGCACTGGTGGGATTGGGCGTGATCGGGCGTGAGGTCGCCACGCTCGCCAAGGGGCTGGGGATGGAGGTCAGCGCCTTTGACCCCGGCTGCGATGCCGAAGCCCGCGACACACTGGGCCGCGACAACATCACGCTGGTGAGCGCAATCGAGGACATGCTTGGCGAGGCCGATATCGTTTCCCTGCACTGCCCGCTCACGAGCAAGACTCGTCATCTGGTCGACAGGCGTTTTCTGGCGGCGCTGAAGCCCGAGGCTGTCTTGATCAACACAGCGCGCGGCGGGATCGTTGACGAAGAGGCGCTGGCCGAGGTGCTGATAGCCGGAGAGATCGCCGGAGCGGGGATCGACAGTTTCGAGCAGGAGCCGCCTCCGGCAAGTTTGTCTCTGTGGGGCGCGCCGAACCTGATCGTCTCCCCGCATGCCGCAGGTCTGACGCCGGGAGCGGAGCGCGCCATGGCGACGACAGCGGCGCAGCTCATTATCGATCATCTGGCGGGCAAAACCATCCCCGCCGAGTTTCATGCCAAGGCCGCCGTTCTCGGCGGGCTTCAGGAATAGGAAATGACATGACCGAAGGTTTCCGCGTCAAGACAAATTGGGACAGGGTGAGCGAGGCCGAGGTGCAGCGCGCAAAGAGCCTGCCGGTCTCCAACATAAGTGACGTTATGTCACGCCGTTTCGCGGCCCCGGCCAGCCTGCGTCCGATGCACCGCGCAGGTGCGATGGCCGGGCCCGCCCTGACCGTCAGCGTGCGCCCCGGCGACAACCTGATGCTGCACAAGGCATTACAGATGGTGCGGCCGGGCGAGGTAATTGTGGTCGATGCAGGCGGTGCACTCGACAATGCGATCATGGGCGAACTGATGCTGGCGCGGGGCGCATGCTCCGGCGTCGCAGGGATCGTGATTTACGGCGCCATCCGAGATGTGGAGGCAATCAGCCAGCAGGACATACCGGTTTTTGCCAGCGGCGTTTGCCATCGTGGCCCCTACAAGGACGGCCCCGGCGAGATCGGTCTGCCCATTGCTCTGGGTACGATGATCGTTCACCCCGGAGATCTGATCGTCGGAGATCGGGATGGCGTTCTGGCGGTGCCTCGCTCCTCTGTGGGCGCGGTTCTGACCCGAGCCGAGACGAAGCACGCCTCCGAGGGGGCGCAGCTTCAAGATACGCTTCAGGGTGCATACAAGGGCGACTGGATCGACCAGACGCTGCATCAGCTGGGATGTGAATTCATGGATTGAGGCCGGCGTCGATGTGATTGCCGAAGCCTGATTTTTCAAAACGGGAGGAAGATATGACAGTGTTCAGAAACAGTTTCAAAGCCGTGATGACGGCAGTTGCGCTGACGGCGGCAACCATCATGCCGGCGGCGGCACAGGAGTTTCCGGGGTCGCGGGGCCTCGAATTCGTAGCCGGCTACGGCCCGGGCGGCGGGCACGATACGATGCTGCGCATGATGGCCAAAATCATCCAGTCCAAGAAGATTGTCGACGCCAGCATCAATGTGGTGAATAAACCCGGCGGCGCCGGCGCCACCTCGCTGGGCTACCTGAACTCTCATAAGGGGGATGGACATTATCTGATGTCCGCGACCTCCTCATTCATCACCACCCCGTTGACCACGGATGTCGGCCTCAACTACACGGATTTTACCCCGATTGCCCGGCTGGGCATCGACCCGGTCATCATGGTCGTGCCAGCCAAATCCCCGATCAAGTCGCTCGATGATGTCAAGAACGCCGAACGCGTTCTCAACATCGCCGGCGGCGGGCGCGGACAGATCGAGAATATCGTGACGCTTCTTCTCGGCGACAGAATGGAAAAGACCTTCAACTTTATCCCTTTCCAGGGAGATGGAGAGGTCTCCACGGCGGTCCTCAGCGGCCAGGTCGACGCAGCGATGATCAACCCCGGTGCGATCAAGGAATTCATCGAAGCCGGACGGGTGCGGGCAATCGCTATCTCCACCGATGAGCGGGCGATAATGTTCCCGGATCTGCCCACCTTCAAGGAAAGCGGCTTCGATGTCGTCGCTTCGGTTTTCCGAGGCGTGGTGGCTGCCAAGGACATTCCCGAAGATGAAAAGAACTACCTGTCGAACATGGTCGAGAAGCTTCAGGCCACCGATGCGTGGAAAACGCAGTATCTCGAGCCCAACGGGATCATCCCGGGCTACCTCGGGCCCGATGCTTTCGGGGCCTATCTGGAGCAGACCAACGAACTGTATCGCTCGACCCTGGAACGGCTCGACCTTCTGAAAGGGTGACTGAGTTGGAAAAAGGGATCCATTTGATCTTCTTGGGTTTGCTGACGGCTTTCGCCGTCGGCATCCTAGTGGATTGATCGGATCAAAGGAGTCCGTTGGTTGATTCCCAACCGCTTTGAGATGTGCGAGTCTGCGGCATGCGCAGCAACATTTCCTTTACGGTATCTCCCGACGACCGGCAGCGATTGAGCGCCATCGTCGCGGCCCCGAACAGCCCACAGAAGCACGTCTGGCGGGCACGTATCATCCTTCTGAGCGACGATGGTCTGGGCACCTCGGCGATCATGGCCGAGACCGGCAAGTCGAAAACCTGTGTGTGGCGCTGGCAGGAGCGGTTCATGCATGAGGGCGTCGACGGCCTGCTTCATGACCGGTCCCGGCCACCCGGCAAGGCGCCGGTCCCGCCGGAGCGTGTTGCCGAGATCGTCCGCTTGACGCAGGAACCGCCGCCGCACGAGGCAACACACTGGACGCTGCGCGCCATGGCCAGGGTCGCCGGCATCGCGGCCTCGACGGTTCAGGCGATCTGGAAGGCTCACGGTCTCAGCCCGCATCGCTGGAGGCAGTTCAAACTCTCCAACGATCCAGCCTTCGCCGAAAAGCTCACCGACATCGTTGGTCTTTATGTCGACCCGCCGGCCCATGCCGTGGTGCTGTCGGTTGACGAGAAATCACAGATACAGGCTCTCGACAGAACCCAGCCCGGACTGCCGATGAAGAAGGGCCGTGCCGGCACCATGACCCACGATTACAAGCGCCACGGCACCACCACTCTGTTTGCCGCGCTCAACGTGCTGGATGGCACGGTCATCGGCCAGAACATGCAGCGCCACCGCCATCAGGAGTTCATCCGCTTCCTCAACCGCATCGAGCGCGAGGTGCCGCAAGACAAGGCCATCCACGTCATCCTCGACAATTACGCCGTACACAAAAAGGACAAGGTCCGCGCCTGGCTCGCCCGCCATCCGCGCTGGACCTTCCACTTCACCCCGACATCCTGCTCCTGGCTCAACGCCGTCGAGGGCTTCTTCGCCAAACTCACACGGCGAAGGCTCAAATACGGGGTCTTCCATTCCGTCGTCGATCTGCAGGCCGCAATCAACCGTTTCGTGCGCGAATACAATGCTGACTGTCCCAAGCCATTTGTCTGGAAAGCCGATCCCGAGGACATCATCACCGCACGAAACCGAGGGTTCCAAACGTTGGAATCAAACCACTAGACGGTTCGGCCCATCTGAAATTTGCGGACGAATATTCTTTCGGGCCGGGTTTCGTGCCTGTCGTCATCGCATCACTGATGCTGTTCTGCTGTGCTGTTCAGGCGGTCAAGCTTCTGCGTGCCCGGCCGGCTGTGGTGACGCAAGCAACCGATAGGCAGCCCCCTAACCTGGTTGGGCTCGGGCTTGCAATTGCGATTATCGGCTTCGGCGTTGCCGCCATGTCGTTCGGTTCGGTCTTTGGCCCGGTCGCGGCGATCGTGTTTCTGGTTTCCTGGGGGGTGATACGACACCCGTTGCCAATCTCGCTGTTTGTCAGCGTCTCAACAACCGCTGTCCTGTACCTGATCTTCGCTGTCTGGCTCGGCCTACCCATCACTTGAGCTTTTATAGGTTTGCAAATGCTACATTCGCTGTCCGAACTCTTTTCGGCGATGGCTCAGTTTGCTTCGCCGGGCAACTTGGTGCTGATTTTTGCGGCCGGAATGATTGGCACCGTCGTCGGCGCCTTGCCGGGGCTTGGTCCGTCGGCGGGGATCGCGCTGATGATGCCGCTTACCTTCGGGATGAACCCTATCTCCGGATTGAGCCTGCTGACCGGCGTCTATATGGGCACGATGTATGGCGGACGCCTGACTTCGATCCTGATCAATACGCCGGGCGACGCACCAGCTATCGTGACGGCGATAGAGGGTTACCCGATGATGCAGAAGGGCAAGGGAGGCCTGGCGCTCGGAATCTCGGCGATAGCCTCTTTCATCGGCGGCTTGTTCGGTCTCGCGGTGCTGGTGCTTTTCGCGCCGGTCATCGCCGAATATGCGATCTTCCTCGGGCCGCCGGAATATTTCATGCTGATGTTGCTTGGTCTCAGTATGATTGTCGTCCTCGCGGGCGCAGATCCGATCAAGGCCTTGATCGCGACATTCTTTGGCGTCCTGATCAGCACCATCGGCAGCGACTACGTGTCAGGCAATGCCCGCTTCGTCATCATGCCCGAACTGATCGACGGCGTCGATTTTGTCGCTGTCATTATTGGTCTATACGGTATTGGGGAAGTCCTGGTGGGCATCGAGGAACGGGTTCGCCTTGAGATGGGCAAACCGCGCTTCCGCTTCGGAGAGTTTGTGCCAAACCGGAGCGAGCTGCGCCAAACGGCGCTGCCGATCCTGCGCGGCTCAACGCTGGGCACGCTGATCGGCGTTCTGCCCGGAGCCGGCGCAACGATCGCCACCTTCGTATCCTATACGACCGAAAGGAAACTGACGAAGACGCCCGAGCGGTTTGGCAAGGGGGCTATCGAGGGTCTGGCTTCGCCCGAAGCAGCGAACAATGCAGCCGTGCCCGGTTCGCTGATCCCGCTCCTGGCGCTGGGCATTCCAGGCTCAGGCGGCACGGCAATCATGCTAGGCGCGCTGGTCATGTTCGGGCTCAATCCCGGACCGATGCTCATGGTGCAATCCGCCGATATCGTCTGGGGGACCATCGCCGGGCTCATCATCGCGAATTTCTTCCTGCTGCTGTCCAACATTATGTTGATCCCGGTTTTCGTCAACGCATTGCGGATCATCCAGAAGCACCTCAGCGCCATCGTCCTGGCCTTCTGTCTGGTCGGCGCCTTTGCGATCAATTACGGGCTTTTCGATATCTGGGTCACCGCGATTTTTGGACTCATTGGCTACATGATGAAACGCGCAGACTACCCCACGGGCCCGTTCATCCTGGCGCTCGTCCTGTCGCCGCTTGCCGAGAACTACCTGCGACAGTCCATTATGCTGGGGCAGGGGGAGTGGAGCATTTTCTTTGCCAAGCCGCTGACCGCAAGTTTCAGCACACTGGTGCTGCTGGTGATGGCATTCGGCCTGCTCAAGGCCCCATTTAGGGCGATCTGGAGCCGCCGCGAATTGTAAACGATGAGTGGCGCTCCAGTCGTCCGAGTTGAATACGGGAGCGGAAGACTGGTCGGCGAAGAGCTTTGACGAAGCCTTCAGATGTACGATCAGCCTTTGGCGTAACGGGCGTAGGTGCCAGGCGGTGCGGCCGACCCAGTCGGTGGGTGTCAAGCGGTCGAGATCGATCCCCGGCGCAAGTGGATTTGAGCCTGCCTGTGGAGGGGTAAGTGAGCAGTGTATTTGGAGACCAGCACTTGGGAGACGGTCGCCTCAGTTGATATGCCGCCTCGCGATTGACGCGATCGGTTTTCGCTTTGACAAGCATTTACCTTGATGTCTCATCTTATAGTGGAATTCCAGATTAGCATTTCTCTCATATAAGGCAAAACGGTCCTAACCGTCGGCGTCCCGAGTGAACGACGTGTCGTCTGTTCGTATCCCTTCAAGACCTGATGCTGTCCATCAAAATGGAACACGTCACTCAAATCCAGCCATACGTCTCGTCATAAATACTCTCGAGTCTCTTGGTCACGACCTTATCCTCATATCATCGCAACCGGCAGCAGTTCAGACGTCTCTGCTTTCGAAACGACATCATTCCCGCACCACCGCCCTCGTCGGCGAATAGGGTTTGTTCGACGTTGACTCGATAGAAGCGCTGCATGTTTCGCGACGCATCGAGACTTTGATGAACAATCGTTTCAAAGACAATTGTTGACCTCACCTAAACACGATCGCCGGCGTCGTCGAAAAAGTGGAGATGGTCTGGCGGGAGCGATACCGTGATCTCGCCCTCGAACCGAAGCGCGGCCCGATCCTGGGTGAACATCTTGAGGTCCTGGCCTCCGACATTGAGATGCACGATGATACCAAAGCCGGTCGGCTCAATGAGTTGGGTTTCGGCGGTGACGGCAGCGCTTTCGACCGAGAGGGCAACATGTTCCGGACGGATGCCAAGCGTCATGGCGCTGCCATCCTCCATGCCGGGGCGCACCGGGAGCGCCACCTCGACGCCGCGCTCAAGCGTCAGCACCGGCCCGCTCTCCTTCAATCGCAACTGTCCCTCGAGAAAGTTCATGCCCGGCGAGCCGATGAAACCCGCGACAAAGCGGTTGACGGGGCGGTCGTAGAGATCGAGCGGGCTTCCCACCTGCTGGACGACGCCGCCATTCATGGCGACGATCCGGTCGGCAAGCGTCATCGCCTCGATCTGGTCATGGGTCACGTAGATCGAGGTGGCGCCGATATTCTTGTGGAGCTTCTTGATTTCGGCGCGCATCTGCTCGCGCAGGCGCGCGTCGAGGTTTGACAGCGGCTCGTCGAACAGGAACGCCTTCGGCTCGCGCACGATGGCGCGCCCCATGGCGACGCGCTGGCGCTGGCCGCCGGACAGTGCGCGCGGGCGGCGTTCGAGAAGCGGATCGAGGCCGAGGATCGTCGCGGCCCTGCCGACCACGGATTTGATAGTTTCGCGGGGCGTTCTGCGCAGGCGCAGGCTGTAGCTCATATTGTCGGCGACGCTCATATGCGGGTAAAGCGCGTAGGACTGGAACACCATCGCGATATCGCGATCCTTGGGCGCCAGATCGTTGACCCGCCTGCCGGCAATGGCGATATCGCCGTCGGTGATCTCCTCAAGCCCGGCAATCATGCGCAACAGCGTCGATTTACCGCAACCCGAAGGGCCGACAAGAACGACGAATTCGCCATCCTCGATGTTGAGGTCGACGCCGTGGAGCACCGGGGTTCTGCCGTAGCTCTTGCGCACGTCCGAAATATCGATGGAAGCCATTTGGAAGTCCTTTCAGCCTTTGACGGCGCCCGCGGTCAGGCCTTTGACGAGATAGCGCTGGATGGCGAGGAAGAAGATGCAGGCGGGAATGAGGGCGAGCACGCCGGCGGCCATCATCTGACCGAAGTCGACGGAGAATTTGGACACGAAGGTAAGGAGGCCGACCGGAAAGGTCGCCGCGCTGTTGCCCGAAATCAGCATCAGGGCAAACAGGAGCTCACTCCAGGCCGCGGTGAAGACGAAGCCGAGCGTGGCGGCAATGCCCGGCAGGGTGAGCGGCAGGATGATCTGGCGAAACGCCTTGAACCGGGTCGCGCCGTCGATCATCGCCGCTTCCTCGAGATCCTTCGGAATGCCGTCGAAGAAGGATTGCATCAGGAAGGTGGCGAAGGGTACGTTGAAGGCGGTATAGACGATGATGAGGCCCGCCAGCGTGTCGGTCAGCCCGAGCGGCGACAGAAGCTTGAAGATCGGCGCCACCAGCATGACCAGCGGAAACATCTGGGTGATCAGCAACAGCGCCACGATCCAGTATTTGGTCTTGAAGGCAAAGCGCGACAGCGCATAACCGGCAAGCGAGGCAACGATGGTGACGGCAATGGCGGTGGAGGCGGAAACGATGACGCTGTTTCTGAAGAACAGCGGGAAATCGGAATGACGCAGCACGAAGTCGAAATGTTCGAACGTCATGCGCGATGGCCACATTCGGACCCCTTCGCTGTAGAGCAGCCTGTTGGGCGTTACCGCAACTTTCAACAGCCAGTAGAGGGGGAACAGCGCAAAGGCGACATAGGCGAGGATTGCGAGGCGATGCGCTGCCGTGAGGGCTATTTTTTTCGGTCTCATTGTCTCAGCCCTTGTTCAGCAATGTCTGGCGCAGGAGGATGATCAGCAGCGCATAGGCCAGAAGCAGCACCAGCAGCACGAGCGCGATCGCCGAGGCATAGCCGAAGTCGAGCTTGCGGAAGGCCTGGGTGAAAATGTAGCTGGCTACAATCTGGGTGCGGTTGGCCGGTCCGCCGGATGTCATGACCACGATCAGGTCGGCAAAATTGGCAATCCAGACCGTGCGCAGCAGAATTGTGATCGCCATGGTCGGCGCCAGAAACGGCAGGGTGATCGATAAAAACCGCTGCACCGGACCGGCGCCGTCAATGGCCGCCGCCTCGTAGAGATCGCGCGGGATCGACTGGAGGGCCGCCAGCATGGTGATGGCGAAGAAGGGGATGCCCCACCAGACATTGGCGGCGATCGGCCCCCACATGGCAAGGGCGGGGTCGGAGAGGATGTTTTCCGGTTCCGCCATCAGGCCAAGTGCGTGAAACCAATGCGGCAGCGGACCGATGACCGGGTTGAAAAGCCAGGCCCAGTTGAGGCCGGCGAGAAAGGTCGGCACGGCCCAGGGCAGAAAGACCAGCGCCTGAACCAGACCGCGTCCGTAAAACGGCTTGTCGAGCAGGAGCGCCAGGATGAGACCGAGGACAAACTGCAGGAGAACGGATGCGCCGGTCCACCAAAGCGTGTTGCCGAGCGCACGGCGAAAGGCCTTGTCCCCGGCAAGCGCCTGAAAATGTTCAAGCCCGATGAAGCCGCCCGAAAACGGATTGAGAAGCTGGACGTCGCGGAAGGCATAGGAAATGCCCACGACAAGCGGAACGAGGATCACAGCGGCGATCAGAAAGAGTGCCGGAGCGCTGTAGAGATAGGGCTCGAGAAACGCGCTTGCCCGCTTCGCCAGTGGTTTCCTGGCACGGTTGTCCACCGCGTCGGTCATCGTCTGTCCTTTGAATGATCGAAGAAAGGCGCCGGCCGGCAGCGGTCTCCCGCCGCCGGCCGCACGGATGCGTTATCTGGCGAGGTGCTTCTTCTGCGCCTTGGTCAGGTAGTCGGCCCACTCGTCGGCCATTTCCTGCGCGGTGATTTCGCCGAGCAGGGCCTGCTGCGAGGTCGAGATGGACAACGAATCCTTGAAGAAGCCGAATTCCTCCAGATAGGTCGGCATCACGGTCGGCACGGCATCCGGGTCGTTCAGTTCCTCGAACCAGCCGGCAAACTGCGGGCTGTCATAGAAGGGGTCTTCCTCGGCGGCCTTCTGCACGGGAAGCGCACCGGTGCGCTTGTTCCAGGCAACATTGCCCTCCGGGCTCTCGAGCGTCGCGATCAGTTTCCACGCGAGGTCCTTGTTGTCGGAGGCCGACATCATCGACCAGCCGGCATAACCGATGGTCGGGAAGGTCTTGCCGGACGGCCCCTTCGGCATAGTCGTCACGCCGTAATCGCTCTCGTCCATGCGTTCGGCAATGGCGATCAGCGCATCGGGGTCCTGGTCCAGGAAGGCGCAGGTGCCGGAATAAAAGCCGGCGACGATCTCGTTGAAGCCCCAGTTGACCGAATCCTTCGGCGCGTAGCCATTCTGGTAGAGGTCGATCAGCCACTGGAAGCCGTCGACCCAGCCTTCCTGATTGGCCGTGGAAGTGCCGTCTTCCTCGAAGAACACGTTGGAGCCGGCCATGTCGGCGCCATACATCAGCCAGCCATTCAGCCCGCCCGCGCCGCCGCGCAGGCAATAGCCGTATTTGCCGTCCAGTTCGGAGATCTTCGCCGAGGCTTCCGTGAATTCGGCAAGCGTGGCCGGCGGCTCGGAGATGCCGGCGGCTTCCAGCAGGTTCTTGTTGTAGAACATAGCGCGCAGATAAAAGCCGTAGGGCAGCATATAGGCCGTGCCGTCAACCTCGCGACCGAGCTCCAGCGCCCGATCCGTCAGATCATCTGTATATTCCCAGTCGGCGAGATAGGGCTCGAGGCTTTCCAACATGCCGTTATTGGCATAGAGCGAAACCCAGGAATCCGGCATTTCGACCACATCGGGAATATTGCCGGCGGAGACCATGGTGGCGAACTTCTGGAAGGCCTCGCCCCAGGGCAGCGAAATGATTTCGACATCGGTACCCGGATTGGCTTCCTCGAAACTCGCGACGATCGATTCCAGCGTTTCGGTTCTGGCCGGGCTGGTGATGACCTCGACCAGGGTGAGCGTTTCGGCGTGGGCGGCAGACGCCATGAGCGCCGAAAGGTATGTGGCTGTGAGCAGTTTCTTCATTTCCATTCCCCTTGCTTTTTGCGTCTATGCGGTGAAGTCTCAGACTTTGGCGGCCTCGAAGGCCGCCTCAAGGTCGCGCCAAAGCGCTTCCGTGCCCTCCAGCCCGACATGAATGCGCACTGAGCGCGGATCGAGGCCGAAAGCTTGAGCCGAATTCGGCTGCGCCTTCTGCGCCAGAACCACCTCTCCGGGCACGATCAGGCTTTCATGACCGCCCCAACTGACGCCGAGCTTGAACAGCGAGAGCCGGTCGCAGAAGGCCTTGATGTCGATGCGTCGGGAAAGGTGGAAGGAAAACAGGCCGGAGGTTCCGGAAAGCCCGGGCGGAAGCTGGTTTTTCAGCCCCGGATGGCAGACCTTGGTGACATCGTCGCGGGCGGCAAGCCGCCTGCCGATTTCAAGCGCGGAGGTCTCATGCGCCTTCATCCGGATAGCAAGCGTTCTCAGTCCGCGCGTCAGAAGCCAGGCCTCGAAAGGGGCGAGCTTGCCGCCGAGATAGGACAGCGCCTCCCCGCGCAGCCGGCCGATCATCTCCCGCGATCCGGCGACGACGCCAGCGACGACATCGCTGTGGCCGGAGATATACTTGGAGGCCGAATGGAGAACGAGATCGACGCCGAGCGTGATCGGCTGCTGGAAAACGGGGCTTGCCCAGGAATTGTCGATCACCGAGATCGCGCCATGTTTTTTTGCGAGCGCCGCCAGCGCGCCGACGTCGTGGGCCTCCATTTCCCAACTCGTCGGGCTTTCCATATAGAACAGCTTCGCGCCGGAAAGCGCCGCATCGACCGCTTCAAGGTCCAGCCCGTCCACATACTCAACCTCGATCTTCATCCGCTTCAGGATGGTGCCGAACAGCCGGTAAACATCGGGATAGACGTTGCGCACGGCAACGATCCGGTCTCCCGGCTCGACGAAAGTGATGATCGCCGCCGAAATCGCCGCCATCCCGCTGGCAAAGCCGACCGCGTCCTCCGCCTTTTCCATGCGCGCCAGCATCTCCTCGAACACCCTGACCGTCGGGTTCGCGGCGCGCGAATAGACGAAACGCTCCTTCCGGCCGGCATAGGTGTCGAGCATCTCGTCGTAGTTCCCAAAGGTGAAAAGCGACGTCTGCACGATCGGCGGAACGACGGCGGCGAAGGCGTGGCCCTCGTCATGTGCGCCGATCAGCGCGATTTCTTCGGCTTGGGAGAGGCCGTCATTCATTTGGACATTTCCTTGATGTCTTCCTCGACGACGTCGAGGATCTTCAGTGTTTCCCGCCGCGCGGCCTCGGTATCCTGGGCGGCGATGGCGTCGAACAAAGTGCGGTGATAGGGAAAGGAGCGGCGGGCGAAATCCGGACGGTCGAAAGGCTTGGTCCAGAATTTCTCGAACGCCTCGCGCATCTGCTCCAGAAGCTGGCGGAACAAAGGATTATGCGTGGCGTCGTAGATCGCCAGATGCAGTTCAAGGTCTTCCGGTCCGGACGTGCCCTTGGACAGGTGCACGCACTCCATCGCGTCGAGCCTTTCCTCTATGATCTTCAGGTCCGCGGCGGTGCGGCGCCGCGCTGCGGCCATGGCGGCCTCCGCCTCGATGCCGCGGCGCACTTCCAGCGTCTGCAGCAAAGCGTCACGGAGATTGACCGCATCCAGAGACAACGGCATGTGGATGGTGGCCGACGAGATCGGCTTGAGCAGAAAGGTACCGCTGCCCTTGCGGGTCTCCATCACGCCGAGCGATTGAAAGTGGCGGATCACCTCGCGGATCGTCGAGCGCCCGACGCCAAGCGCCGCCATCAGCTCGCGTTCGGCCGGGATACGACCGCCTGGCTTCAAGCCGGAGCGCGACACGTAGTCCACCAGTGCGTC
Source organism: Martelella sp. NC20 (assembly GCF_013459645.1). Lineage (NCBI taxonomy): Bacteria > Pseudomonadati > Pseudomonadota > Alphaproteobacteria > Hyphomicrobiales > Aurantimonadaceae > Martelella > Martelella soudanensis. The sequence goes on along the minus strand of NZ_CP054862.1, from coordinate 119,669 downwards.
GGCGACCTGTCGCACGCGGCTTATCGGTGCAAGCGGCATGATAGCGGTTTTTTCATCGTTCATGCGTCAGCCATGCTGCCGGGAAGGCGCAAGAAACCGCTCCCGCAAGGGCAAGGCCCGATGCGGCACCAGACGGGATCAGTCCCGTTTCAGACCGGTTTTCTCAAGAAGCCTTCCGGCGTTCCCCTGATTATTTGCTTTTAAATTGGTCTGACATCATAGCAAAGCAAACAGCGCGACCTGTCAAGGGGGTGTAATGCGCGAAAGGGCTTTGAAACATCCTTGAGTTTAGTGTGGCCGCTCCCGTAGGATTTCGTAAGGTGCTTTGCCCTTGAATGCCCCATGTGGTCTGGCGAGGTTATAAAACTTCTCCCAATCATAGTGTGAGCGGGGCGCCACCTGATCACCAGCAATCTGCCCTTTGACGAATGGACCGAAATCCAGGGATTCGAGCGACTGACCGGCGCTCTGCTCGATCGCGTCACTCACCATGTCAACATTCTCGAAATGAATGGCGACAGCTCTCGTCTCGCCCAAAGCCGTGCCCGAAAGGCTGGCTGAAACCCTTCAGAAAATCGCAACGCAGGCACGAGCCCCCCGCTCGGGCTACGCCCTACCGCGAACCTCATGTCTGCGTCCAAAGTGGCCGACTTGTGCTCCGCCGCGTGGCCGGTTTTTACGCCGCCGCGGACCGAGGGTATATCGTCGTGTCGATTTACACTTGAACTGGATTCGGGCAAATTTTGCAGAAACGTTCCACTTCAATTGAGACATTATGGAAACGCGATTTTTTTGCCTATTCCGGCCAGATAAGTGACGGTTCGTTCGATTTTGGATTTCCACCCATAATGAATGCCGCAGTCGATCTACCGTGCGACGAGTCCCATTTTGAGTTTAAGAAACTCACAACTGAATTGACCTGTCCCTCGCGAGCTCGCGCATGATGTCGGGAAGGCGCGCCTCGGCGCTGGCGCTGAGATCGGCGTAGACCGAGTTTCCGTGAGCGTCGATGGCCACGGTCAGCGGTCCGAACGTGTCCAGCCTGACCCGGGAAAGGCGGAACTGGACGATCAGGTCGTTCCAGCCGGTTTCGCAGACCGCCTCGATGCCTTCCGTCAGCAACGGCGCGCCGCCGCCGAGGATGGAAAGATAGACGCAGCCGGCCTTCTTCATCGCGGCAACGCTTTCGGCATCGAGACCGCCCTTGCCGCCGACGACGGTCAGGCCGAAATGGGTGATGATGTGCGGCATGAAGGCATTGAAGCGCGTGCTGGTGGTGGGGTTGACGTAAAGCGGGCGCAACGCGCCGTCCTCTTCCCGGCTCATGCAGCCGAGATGGAAGAACGCTCCGCCGTCCATGGAAACCGGCGGCATTCGGCCCTCTTCAACGCAGTCCAGCAGGCGCTGGTGCGTGGGATAGCCCGCGGTGATCACGGCATCTCCCCGCAGAAAGACGGTATCGCCGAGCTTCAGGGACCGCGCCAGAACTGGCGAGACCGGCAGATCGAGAAGGTACTCACTCAAGATAGGCTACCTCTCCGTCATTGTTGATGCGCGCCCGGGTGCGCCTGTTGATCCAGCAGTTGAAGCAGACGGCAACGGGGGTGAAGCCGTGGCCGGAGGCATAATCGATGTGAACGCCGAGCGCGGTAGTGTCGCCGCCGGTCCCCATCGGCCCGAAGCCCGTCTTGTTGACGGCGCGGGTGAGCCGGTCTTCCATCGCGGCCAAGATCGGCTCAGGATTGGTGGTCCCGAACGGACGGAGCGTCTGCAGCTTCGCCATTTTCGCCGCATGGTCGAAGGAGCCGCCAATGCCCACGCCGATGACCACCGGCGGGCAATGCTGCGAGCCTGCCCTTATCGAGACATCGAGAATATAGCGCTCGATCTCCTCAAGCTTTGGATAGCTGAAGATTTCCAGCGCGGCCCAGCGCCCGGAGCCGAGCGCCTTGGGGGAACAGGTGATATCGATGCAATCGTCATCCGAGACGAAATCCCAGGTGATATGCGGCATATCCTTGCCGTGGTAGCTGCGCTCGCCGGTCAGCGGGTTGGTGACGAATTTCAGGATCGGCGGCTCGATCGTTCTCACCAGTTCGTCGAACGCATCGACAAACGCCTTCTTGATATCGCCCTCAAACCGGGCCTTCGTGCCGATCTTGACGAAATAGACAGGAAAGCCCGCATCCGAACAGACAAAGGTCGATTTCTCTTCGGCGCGGCGGGCGCTCTTGATCATGAATTCGAGCGTCGTGCGGGCAGAAGGCGAGCTTTCCGTTTCAAGGGCGGTTGCCAGCGCCTCTTTCGAGTTTTCCGGAATGCGCCTGAGCGCCCTGTCATAGAGCGCCCGTGCGGTTTCCCTGATGATATCGCAGGTGATGGTCATCGCCGATCACTCCAGAAGTTCTGCGGGCACGGTGATGCCGAGTTGCCGCCCGCGTTCGGCAAGCGCTTGCACCACGGCGGGGGCGAGCCTGACCCGGCCCGTGCTCGCGGCCAGTTGTTCCGCGCTGCGTTCGCCGGGCGTATAGAGCCGGTCCACGCCTTCGGCCCTGCGCGATTGCCGCACCCCGGCGATCGCTTCATCCGCCTCCGCCTTGAATTCCTCAAGTGGCCGGAATGAAGCGATATCAAGCACGATGAACAGATAGGACGACATCTGCGGTCCGATGGTGCTGTCGTCGATCAGGCCGAGTTTCGTCCCCCACGCCCCGCCGGATAGCAACCCGGCGAGCAGATCGATCATGAAGGCCAGGCCAAAGCCCTTTGCGCCGCCGGCCGGCAGCAACAGTCCTTTCATCGCCTCCGCCGGGTCCGTGGTCGCAACGCCCTCGGCATCAAGCGCCCAGCCGTCGGGAATGTCCTGGCCAAGCGCATTTGCCTGCCGGATGCGGCCGTAAGTGCCCGCGCTGGTCGCCATATCGAGCACGATCGCTTCCCTTGAGGCCGGTATGCCGATCGCCAGCGGATTGGTGCCGACGAGTTTTTCCGCGCCGCCGGGAGCGGCCATCACTGGCTTGGTGTTGCCCATGGCAATGCCCACGCAGCCGGCCTCGGCGGCCATGCGCACATAGCGCCCGACCACGCCCATGTGCTGCGCCCGGCGGACCGCGACGGCTGCTATGCCGGTTTCACGGGCCGTCTCGATGGCCATCTTCATCGCATCCTCGGCGACCAGATGGCCTTCCATGCCATCCGCATCGAGCACGATCGCTCCGTGGCTGCGGCTGACGACCATCGGCGCGTCGGCGGTCGACATCGCGCCCGCGATCAGCCGCTCGATATATCTGTCGGCCTGCAACAATCCGTGCGAACCGCGCCCGGAGAGATCGGCCTCGATCAGCGCGTCGGCAACGCGGCCCGCCGCCTTTGCGGAAAGGCCGGCCGCGCTAAAAAGCCCGGTCGCGAACCGGCGCAGAATGTCGGCGGAAAAAGTTTTCTCATCTGACATTGGCGGAACTCCGCAGCATGGCAAAACGCATTCGCCTCCCGGCGGCATGCGTCGGGAAGCCGGGCTGGAGACCTGTCCTGCCCGGCTTGTCTGGCTTATTGCGCGGTGATGCCCGCTTCCTTGATCACCACTGCGAATTTTTCGTAGTCGCCGGCAATCACCTGTTCGAATTCTTCGGGCGTGCTCGCGGCGATCGCGGTTCCGAGCTTGCCGAAAAACGCCTTGGCCTTGTCGGTTTCGAGATATTCAACGATCGCAGCGTTCAGTTCATCGATGATTTCCTTTGGCGTCCCCGCCGGCGCGACAAAACCGTTCCAGGCGGTCAGTTCGTAGCCCTCGACGAACTCGCCGACCGCCGGCACGTCCGGCAGGATCTCGGACCGCTCGGTACTGGTGATCGCCAGGGGTATGAGCGCGCCGGATTCGATGTGCGGCACGGCCGTCGTCAGCGTGTCGAAGGCGAACGGAATTTCGCCCGAGATCAGAGCACCGAGCAGATTGCCGCTGCCGGCATAGGGGATGTGCACCACGTCGCCGCCGATATCCTGCAGCAGCATTTCCATCGACAGATGCTGGCTGTAGCCGATCCCGCCGCTGCCATAGTCGAACTTGCCGGGATTGGCCTTGATCTTGTCGACCCACTCCGGAAAGGTCTTGACGCCGAAAGACGGGTTCACCAGCAGCAGGTTCGGCGCATAGGAGACCATGGTGATCGCCTCGAAATCCTTGACCGGATCGTAGTTCACATCCGGGTTCAGCGAGGGAAGGATCGAAAACGACGAGAAGATGAACTGGATGGTGTAGCCATCCGGTTCGGCGCTCCTGACCTCCGAGGCCGCCAGCGCGCCGCCAGCGCCCGGCAGGTTCTCGACCACGAAGGTTTTGCCGAATTTGTCGCTCAGCGCATCGGCCACGAGCCGGGAAACGGTATCGGCCGTGCCGCCAGGCGATGAACCGACGACGACGCGGACGATATCGTTCGGATAGTCACCGTCCGCAGCGGCGGCGGCGCCCGTCAATGTCGCGAGCGCCAGGGAAATGGACGTTAGTAGTGCCAGGGGTCTCATGGGGTTCTCCTCCTCATTATGGGTTCAGATTGCGCCTGCGGTGCGCAGGGCGGCGATTTCCTCGGCGCTGTAGCCGAGTTCGGCGAGCAATTCCTCATTGTGCTCGCCCAGACGCGGCGGCGGACGATCGATCCGCGCGCCGCCATGTTCCAGTTTGAACGCGGCCTTCGGGGCCGTGATCCGTCCGGGAATGCCGGGCTCATCCTGGTAGTGGTGTAGAATATCACGGGTCTCGAGCTGGCTGTGGGCCAGCGTTTCCGGCAGCGTCCACACCCTGGCGGCAGGGATGTGATGGTCCTGGAACCAGTCCTCCCACTCGGCCGCCGTCCTGGTCATCAGGATCGGCAGCAGGATAGCCAGTTCCTCGGCGGCACCCGCACGGCGTTCGGCATTGCTGGCCTTGACCAGTTCGGGATGACCGAGCGCCTTCCAGAGCCGCGCCTGCTGGCGCAGGTTGATGGCGGCGATCTGAATCTTGCCATCCTTTGTGTCGTAGAGCCCGCAGGTCGCAAATTCGTGCCGGTTGCCGCCCGCCTTCGGTTCCTTGCCGGAGCGGCTGTAATTGGTCAGATGCGCGCCCATCAGCATCAGCGCGGTATCGAGCATGGAAAGGTCGATATATTGCCCAAGCCCGGTCCTTTCCCGCTGGAATAGCGCTGCCGCGAGCGCGAACGCGCCCATCGCGCCGGTCGAATAGTCGACGGCCGGCGTGCCGACCTTCATCGGCACCATGTCGGCGGTTCCGTTGACCATCATCAGCCCTGACACCGCCTGGATCACCTGATCGTAACCGGTCTGCCCGCCGCGCGGCCCATCCTGCCCGAAGGCGGACATCGAGGCGTAGATCAGGCGGGGATTGAGTTTTCTGAGATCCTCATAGCCAAGCCCGAGCGCCTTCAGCGCCCCCGGCCGGAAGTTCTCGACCAGAACATCCGCGCCGGGCACCAGTCTGCGCAGGATCTCGCGTCCCTCCTCGGTTTTCAGGTCCAGGGTGAACGAGCGCTTGCCGCCATTCTGGATGATGAAGTGGGTGCCGATATTGTCCGCCGAGAGCTCAGGATCGCTGCCGTCGATACGGGTTTGCTCCGGCTCGTGCGGGTTTTCGATCTTGATGACGTCGGCCCCGAAAACCGCGAGTTGATAGGTCGCGAAGGGCGCGGCCAGAACATGGGTAATGTCCAGTACCCTGATGCCCTCGAAGGGGCGGATGTCGTTGATGGGGTCCATGGTCTAGTCCTCGCTTTCACTGAAGGCTTCTTCGCGCTTGCGGGCGATCGACGGCAGCGCGAGCAGCGCGAGCACGATGGCGGCGGCAACCAGAAATGCCAGGCTGATCGGTTCGGTCAGGAAAACGGTCGGATCGCCGCGCGACATCAGCATGCTGCGCCGCAATTGCTCCTCCATCATCGGGCCGAGGATGAAGCCGAGCGTCAGCGGCGCCGGTTCGCAGCCGAGCCGCATCAGCAGGTATCCGAGCAAGGCGAAGAAACCGAGTTCGTACATCGAGAAAAGCGTGCCGGAGGCCGAGTAGATGCCGACCGCGCTGAACGCCATCACCGCCACCACCAGAACCGAATAGGGCACCGACAGGAACTTCACCCACAACCCGATCAGCGGCAGGTTCAGCAGCACCAGCATGAAGTTGCCGATCCACATCGACACGATCAGGCCCCAGAACATGCCCGGCTGCTTGACGATGATGTCGGGTCCCGGCTGGATGCCCTGAATGATCATCGCCCCGATCATCAGCGCCATCACGGCGTTGGACGGCAGGCCGAGGGTGAGCATCGGAATGAAGGCGGTCTGCGAGCCGGCATTGTTAGCCGCTTCGGGCGCGGCAACGCCCTCGATCGCGCCGTGGCCGAATTCGGCGCGGTTCTTCGACACCTTCTTTTCCACGATATAGGCGGCGAACGAGGACAGCATAGCGCCCCCACCCGGCAATATGCCGAGCGCGGAGCCGATCGCGGTTCCGCGCACCGAAGGCATGAAGATGCGCTTGAAATCGGCGCGCGACAGCCAAAGCCCCTTGACCTTCTCGTTCAGGACCTCGCGGACTTCGGTCGTTTCCAGATTGCGCAGGATCTCGGCGATACCGAAAAGCCCGATGGCCAGCGCGACGATATCGACGCCGTCTGCAAGCTCCAGCATGCCCATGTTCAGCCGGGTCGTACCGGTGTAGATATCCGTGCCGATAATGCCGAGCAGCAGCCCGAGCAGCACCATGGCTATGGCTTTCAGCACCGAGCCGTGGGCGAGCACGACGGATGCGATCAGGCCAAGCACCATCATCGAGAAGTAGGATGGCGGCCGGAACGCCATCGCCACATGGGTGAGCGGGGCCGCAAACAGCGCGATCACCAGCGTCGCGATCGTTCCGGCAAAAAGCGAGGATAGCGCCGCGGTCGCAAGCGCCGGCCCCGCCCGGCCCTTGCGCGCCATCTGGTAGCCATCCAGCGTGGTGACGGCCGACGACGCCTCGCCGGGCAGGTTGAGCAGGATCGCCGTCGTCGAGCCGCCATACTGGGCGCCGTAATAGATGCCGGCGAGCATGATCAGCGCCGAATCCGGCCCCATGGAAAACGTGACCGGCAGCAGGATGGCGATCGTCGCCAGCGGTCCGACACCTGGCAGGACCCCGACCAGCGTGCCGCCCAGGACGCCGACAAAGCAGAAGAACAGGTTATTGACGGCAAAGGCGACCGAGAAGCCGAGCGCGAGATTGTTGATGAAATCCACTGTTCAGCCCCCTATCGCAGCCAGTTGCCGAGAACAGGCAGGTTGAGACCGAGCGCCACGGAAAAAATACCGATGCAAAGCAGCGTGACCGCGACCGACAACGCCACGGCCTTCGGCAGCGTCATCTCCTTGATCGCCATGGCCGAGCAGAAACACAGCAGAAGAAGCGCAATGGCAAGCCCGAGCGGTTTCATGGCCGCGCCGAACAGGATGAGCGCCACCGGCAGCAGCACGACCGCCCGCCACGGGACATTGGCGAGCGTCAACGGCGCTTCATCCGATCGCAGGCCGTTGACGACGATGACAAGGCCGAGCAGCGCGAGAAGGCCGCCAAGGGCTGCCGGAAAGAACCCGGGCCCCATCCGGAACGCATTGCCGAGATTGAGGCTGAAGACCGATGAAACGCAGAACCACAGTCCGAACGCTATGAAAAGCAATCCGGAAATCAGATCGGCGTTGAGTTTTGTTTTCTGCATGTTTCAAGCATTTCTCGTCGTTTTGAAGGAATCCGCCGCGGCGCGTTCACAATATCCGCATGCCGATTCAGCGAAATAGCCACACAACGACGTTTCGTCAGGCGAAAGGCGTCGATAACAACAAGGTGTGCTTCTTCGGGCTCCGGCAAGATGGGCTGGCGCAAGGCTACAGCCAGAACGGCATGGCTTTCCGGGTGAACGAGGGAGGTGACGACCGACATGAAGATTACCGAAGTCCACGGCAGCGGCTACCGGCTGCCGCTGAAGCAGCCGTTTACCTCCAGCCGTGTGACCATGACCCATCGCGAACTGGTTCTGGTCGAGGTGGCCGCGTCGGACGGCAGCAGCGGGACCGGCTGGTGCACGACGGCAGGCGTGGGCGCGGCCGCCGCCGAAGCGCTGATCACCGGCTATCTCGCCCCGATGCTGATCGGGATGGACCCGCGCAACACCGAGCAGGTCTGGCAGCGGTTGTGGATGGAATGCCATGCCGCCGGGCCGGGCGGCATCACCACGCTTTCGCTTTCGGCGATCGACATCGCCATGTGGGACCTGAAGGCGAAGGCGGCCGGCGAGCCGCTCCATCGGTTGCTGGGCGGTGCCCGAAGCGCGGTCGAGGTCTATGCCAGCGCCATCAACCTCCACCTTTCGTTGGATGAACTTCTGGAGCAGACGCGCAGGCAGCTTGGCGAAGGCTACAGGGCGTTCAAGCTCAAGGTCGGAAGGCCGGGGCTGCATGAGGACCGGGAGCGCGTCATGGCGGTTCGCGATCTCATCGGCATGGACTGCCAGCTCATGCTCGATGCCAACCAGAAGTGGTCGCCCGGCGAGGCGATCCAGCGTTCACGCCTGCTCATCGATGCCGCGCCGCTGTTTCTGGAAGAGCCGCTACTCTCCGATACGATCGATGGCCATGCCGCCTTGCGGGCGGCAACCGGCATGCCGATCGCGGCGGGCGAGCAGCTTTGCAACCGTTTCGAATTCTGGAACTATATCCGCGCCGGCGCGCTGGATTTCCTGCAACCCGATGTCTGGAAGGTCGGCGGCATCACCGAATTCGTGAAGATCGCGGCGCTCGGCGCGGCGGCGGGCATTCCGGTCTCCCCTCACGGGGCTGCGGAGCTTTCGGTCCATCTCGCGGCAGCGCTCCCGAACGCAATGCATGTGGAGAATATCTTCGGTCTCAACCTGTTCGATTTCGGCGCGACATCCGCACCGCTACCGATCAGCGGGGGGAAACACCAGCTCTCCGATGCGCCGGGTCACGGCGTCCGGTTCGAAAAGGATGCGCTTCGCACCCACAAGTTCATTCCCGGAAGCACCATCGACAGAAAGCCGCTCTACCATTTTTCCGGCTAGGCCGCCGTAAATCTGAAAGTCGGACCGCGCGCTCAGACACTGCTCAACAGCAGGCTGGTCTCGCTGTTCGACACGCCCTCGATCATCCGGACCTCCTGCAGGATCCGGTCGAATTCGGAGATGGTGGAGGTCCGGATACTGGCGACGAGGTCCCAGCTGCCATTGGTGGTATGCAGCGAATAGACTTCCGGCAGACCGCGCAGCTTGCGAATGACTTGGGTCGCCGATTTGCCGACGACCTCGATCATCATCACCGCGTGAATCCTGTCATCCTCGTAAAGTGGTTTTCCTTAAATCTCTGCCTTTTCAATTACCCAATTTCGAAACAGAAAGAAAGACAATGCTGGGGTCGTCGCCGGTCCCAATCCCTTCAAGACCAGAATAGCGATGCTATCTTCCGCAGTGCTGCGGGTTGAACGACAGTTTCGCGTCCCATTTCAGCCAAGCAACGGTTCGTGATTGGATTCCAGAACCAGACACTCGTTGAGTAGCGAACAAATGACCACGATTCGAACTAAGCGACCAGTCCTCAGGGCGAAATGAACGTGTCAGATGGGCGGGGAACGAACGTTCACCGTGCAGGAGGCAAATGATGGATGTGCGGCCCCGCCAGACTGTCGCTTCAGGTGCTCAATCAATGTGACCAAGCTCGCATGAGGCGACATTTCGGCACGCTTTCCATTGCTTCGGGACGACTTTGATGATCCAATAGTTCGGGCTTCAAATCGAGGGAAACGATGCTCACTTCTCGCGTCCCTGAAAACAAGACGGCCGGATCGATTATCGACCACCTCTGGTGCGTCTCAGACCCTGAGGCCTCTGGATTCGAGGCTTTGCTGCCGTCTGGACGGTGCCAGATCATTTTCAGTCTTGCCGGTATGTCGCTTCTGGATGGCGCTTCGGGCGGCGGGCCACTGGCGGTTTTCCAAGGGCCTTCTACAACAGTCAGACGTATTCCGCGCCGGCCCCAGCAATCGAGAGTACCGCAAAGTGTGGGGCAATTGCGTTTTGGGTTTTGTGATGCCAAGGGTTTTGGATGTCACCCGCGCCGCAAATCTATCAAATAAAAGTTCGTCTTCTCGGTATCAGCCCGATGGTTTGGCGGCGCGTTTTGATTCCGGCATCGACAACCCTGCACGAGTTGCACGGCATTCTTCAGGTGGCTATGGGCTGGGAGGGCATCCATTTGTTTCTCTTCAATGTCCACGCGGTCAGCTACGGTTCATTTGATCTTCATGTTTCCAGACCGGATATCGCTCTACAGACATTCGAACTGCGAGAGCGTGAAAGATTTTCATATGTGTATGATATGGGCGACCATTGGGAACACGAAATACGCATTGAGAAGATAAGTACACTGACTGCAGGTAAATCCTACCCAAGTTGCACTGGTGGATCTGGGGCTTGCCCGCCGGAGGATTGTGGCGGGCCGCATGGCTACCTGGAACGACGGGATGAGGCTGATTGCTATGATGCCTGGAGAGACATGGACATCATGGCTGATTTTCTCGAAGATATCGCAGTCGCGAGTACGCCTGATCGCGCGGTATCTGACTTCCTGTCTGATGATGTCGAAGCCGCAATGGAGCGAATGGTTGCGCGCGCACCTTTCATTGAGGGAACATCTTCACGGGGACAGGTGAATAAGCGCTTCCGCGCCGGCAACCACCGACAATTAATGCATCAGCAGATGTGGTGAAAGTTCTCAGGCTACCTGCTTTTCTGTCCGAGCCTTATGCTCAAATTCATCCATGAACCAGCCGATGAAACCAGCTTCAGGCAATGGAAGCAGTGGATTCAAGTGGGCGTCACTGCGGGCGTCGTAGCCTGCTTTTCAAGGCTGGTTGGCACTCCTCACGCACCGAGGCGCACAAACGGCATAAGAAAGTTGGCAGGAAAGTACGAGCATGGATGTTGAAATCAAAGTCACAATCACCGCCCCGGACGGCACGACCCACACCGACACGATAGGTAAGCTCACCAAAGGGTTTGAAACAATCGGCGAAATCGGACTGAGTATTGACGAAAGCAAGACGCTCCTGCTGAATATCCAGCAAAAGATCGTGGGCGCGCAGTGTGCAGCCTCTTGCGCCGAGCGCGCATCCTGCCAGTGCTGCGGTCTAAAACTGAGATGCAAGGCGCGCCGACAAATCAGATATCGTACGGTTTTCGGTGATGTCGGTGTCAACAGTCCTCGCTTCTACCAGTGCTTTTGCCAGGACATGTCGGCCAGGACTTTCAGTCCCTTGACCGAGCTTCTGCCCGACCACGTTGCCCCAGAGCTGCTCTGGCTGGAAACGAAATGGGCATCGTTAATGTCTTTCGGGGTCACCACAGACCTTCTGAAGGATGTCTTGCCCATCAATAGGAAACTCAGTTCGGACAGTATCCGCCGACATTTGGGGCGTATAGCAACTCGCATGGAAACAGATCTGGCTGACGAGCGCTTCAGCTTCATTAGCACCAACGCTCATCAACGGGCACAACTTTCCAATCCGGAAGGACCGATTACGGTCGGAATTGATGGCGGCTATGTTCGATCCCGTGATGTCGACCAGTCGCATTTTGAAGTGACGGTGGGCAAGTCGATCTCGACAGATCGGCCCAGTCGCTACTTGGGTCTCGTCCAAAGCCATGACGACAAACCGAAACGGCGGCTGCATGAAGTGCTGAAAGACCAAGGTTGGCAGGAAAACCAGATGGTAACATTCATGACCGATGGCGGCGACACAGTCATCAAGATGGCCCGCCATATGGCGCCTGCGTCGGAACACATCCTCGACTGGTTTCATATCACCATGCGCATCACGGTAATGCAGCAATATGTGAAGGGGCTGGCTCATAGCAATCCAGAAGAAGCTGAGGCTATCTCCCGCCTGCTCCGCCAAATCAAAGGCTTCCTTTGGCATGGCAATCTACATGACGGCCGGACAATAATCGGAGATCTGGTCATTGATCTGGATGAGATCGAAACCGACTACCCGAGCTTCAAGGCCTTGCGCAAATCCGCTGCCGAATTCGAAACCTACATTGCGAACAACGCCAACATGATCCCGAACTATGCGGAACGGCGGCGCTATGGTGAACGTGTCTCAACCGGTTTCGTCGAAAGCACCGTGAACACTGTTGTTGGCAAGCGCTTCAACAAACGCCAGCAGATGCGTTGGTCCAGACGGGGCGCTCATCTCATGTTGCAAACTCGTACCCGAACGCTCGATGGAACGCTGCGTGCGAAATTTGAGCACTGGTATTCAGGAATGGAATCAAGCACAGAAAACAGAATGGCAGCCTAATTGCCCCACACTTTGCGGTACTCTCCTTTTAAATTGCTCTTGTTCCGGCCCGTTTACCCAGAAAACCGGGGGCGTCCTCCTTAGGTTTTACATGCATCGACTTCCGGATACTCGACCGGCTCCTTTTGCAGTACGGGTGCAGTGGTTTCCTTGTTCATTGTCATGATGCTGGCGGCAAGGCCAATCCTCCTGAATTCCGTGGGGCTGACGCGGAAGTAGCGGCGGAACACCTTCGCGTAATAGTTCGGGTCGGTAAAACCGGACATGCCGGCTACCTCCTTGACGGTGTGATCGCCGCTTGCCAGAAGCCGGGTCGATTGTTTCAAGCGGCGCAGGAGCACATATTCTGCAGGCGGCATGCCCTCTGACTGGGCAAACAGCCGTGAGAAATGCGAGCGGCTGAAGCCCGAGATTTCCGCCAGCCTGTCGACGGGCAGCGGCTTTTCCAGATTGGCATCGATATAGTGCGTGACCCGCTGCATCGCCCGGCTTTCGACCGGCGGCATGGTGTGAACGCCGAAAACGTCGTCATAAAGCAGCATGGTCACCTCATAGGCGACGGCAGAGGCCCGGGCCGGGGTGTCGGTTTCCGACGAAAGCAGGCGCCCCAGACAATCGGCGAGCTGATTAACGGTCTCCTCCTTGAGTTTCAGCACAGGGCCGGCGGTCGCCAGAACGGCCCTTTGAATGCGCATGGCCTCCTCGCCGTTGAGCGAGATCCAGAAGAACTCCCACATGCCGTCGGCTTCCAGCCAGTAGCGGTGGTTGTGCGGGATCAGGGTGAGCATGGTTTCACCCGGCCGGATACGATAGGTCTGGTTTTCAAAACGCAGATTTCCCGCGCCGGCAACGGTGTACTGGATCACTGAAAACGGACTTTGGCCCCGTCTTCTTCCGTCCCACTGATAGTCCGGTCGGGTGCGAATCTCGTAGCCGGCACTGACGGGCATGGCATGCAGGTCCTGATGGCCGCGCGGCAGGGAAATCAGTCGCCCGATCGGCGCTTTTGCCCGCAATTCCTGCAGCACAAAATTACCCATGAAAGCACAATCCCTCTCTGTAATGTCTTCCTGACTGCTGCATAATGCGTACCGGGAGTTTGAAACACAAGCGTTACAGTCAGAACATATCGGTACGGATCGCGCCTTTCATTGCGCCCTGCCGGACCGGCATCTGTTGCGTTGGATTTTACCCTGTGTGTTGGTCTTAATTCAGGGAGGCGGCTATGAGCGCTTTCAAAATAGCCATTATCGGCGCGGGCAGCGTCGGTTTCACCAAGACGCTGTTCAGGGATATCCTGTGCGTTCCGGAGTTTGCGGATATCGAAGTGGCGCTGACGGATATCAGCGAAAAAAATCTGACGATGGTGAAAACCATCCTCGAGAAGATCGTCGAGGCCAACGGCCTGCCGACAAAAATCTCCGCGACCACGGACCGCCGCAAGGCGATCGAGGGTGCGCGCTATGTGATTTCCTGCGTGCGCGTCGGCGGGCTTGAAGCCTATGCCGACGATATCCGAATTCCGCTGAAATACGGCGTCGATCAGTGCGTCGGCGACACGATCTGCGCCGGGGGCATTCTCTATGGCCAGCGCAACATTCCGGTCATTCTGGATTTCTGCAAGGATATCCGCGAAGTGGCCGAGCCCGGCGCCCGCTTCCTCAACTATGCCAATCCCATGGCGATGAACACCTGGGCGGCCAATGAATACGGCAAGGTCGATACGATCGGCCTGTGCCATGGCGTCCAGCACGGCGCGGAACAGATTGCGGAAGTGCTCGGCATAAAGCAGGGCGAACTCGATTATATCTGCTCCGGCATCAACCATCAGACCTGGTTCACCGATCTGCGCGTCAACGGCCGCAGAATCGAAAAGGACGAGTTGATCGCCGCCTTCGAGGCGCATCCGGTGATCTCGAAGCAGGAAAAGGTCCGCATCGATGTGCTGAAACGCTTCGGCGTCTATTCGACCGAGAGCAACGGCCACCTGTCCGAATACCTGCCCTGGTATCGCAAGCGCCCGGAGGAAATTACCCGCTGGATCGACATGTCCGACTGGATCCATGGAGAGACCGGCGGCTATCTGCGCTACACGGCGGAAAACCGCAACTGGTTCGAAACCGAATATGACGGATTCCTTGAAGATGCGGCAAAACCCATCGACCCGAAGAAGCGCTCGAGCGAACATGCCAGCTATATTCTCGAAGGGTTGGAGACCGGCCGGATCTATCGCGGCCATTTCAACCGCAAGAACAACGGCGTGATCACCAATCTGCCGGATGACTGCATCATTGAATCGCCCGGCTTCGTCGATCGTTTCGGCCTCAACATGGTGGCCGGCATCACCCTGCCGGAGGCGTGCGCGGCAACCTGCATGGCATCGATCAACGTTCAGCGCATGTCCGTTCATGCGGCCGTGACCGGCGACCTCGATCTGCTGAAACTTGCCGTCCTGCATGATCCGCTGGTCGGCGCCGTCTGCACGCCGGAGGAGGTCTGGCAGATGGTGGACGAGATGGTCGTCGCCCAGGCCGCATGGCTGCCGCAATATGCGCATGCCATCGACGGCGCGAAAGAGCGGCTTTCCAAGGCGACAGTCAAGACCCGCGAATGGGAAGGGGCTGCCCGCCGCCACATTCGCTCGGTTGATGAAATGCGCGCGGAAAAAGAAGCCGAGCGCGCGGCGGCCAACGCCTGACTGTTTTCACCTTAACCGGGCCGGCATGACGCCGACCCGGACTTTCCTGTTCCGGCGGCCTTGTGGGTAGGAGCCTTGCCGGCGGAACAACCGGCGAAAGGCCAGAAGCCTTCGCATTCAGTGTCAAAACGGGAGGACGACACGATGACATCTCACCTTTCTGCCCGGCATCTGGCCAGTGTCCTGGCTGCCGGGATATCAACCCTTGCACTCGTCTCCGGGGCGCTCGCTTCGGAAATGACGGTCGTGCCGCCGCAGCCGGATTTCCCGGCACAGTCCAGGATCACCTATGTGCCGCGCAACGCGATCGAGGAATTCCGATCGCTGCCGGCTTACTCCGAACCGCAATGGGTGACCGAGCAATTTGTCGAGGCCGGCAAGCTGCCGCCCGTCGAGGAACGGCTGCCGAAGGAGCCACTGGTCTTCAAGACCGGAAACATGCCGGACGGCATCGGCGTTTATGGCGGCACGCTGCGCCATGTGGTCGGCGGCCGTCCGGAAGGCTGGAACTATCAGGCCGGCCAGGCACAGGGCTGGGGCGGCATCGATATCGCCATGTATGAGTGCCTGACCCGCACCGCGCAGCTTTATCAGGTCGAGGCCAGCGACATGGAGCCGCTGCCGAACCTTGCCAAGAGCTGGGAATGGTCGGAGGACGGGCATACGCTCACCATGCACCTGATCGAGGGCGCGAAATGGTCCGATGGCGTGCCGTTCACCTCCGAAGACGTGATCTTCATGTGGGAAGACAATATCGTCGACCCCAATGTGTCGCCGCTCAATGGCGCCTCACGCGAAACCTTCGGCTCCGACACGACGCTGAAGGCCGTGGACGACTACACGGTCGAATGGACCTTTGCGGAAGCCTTCCCGCGCCAGTATCTGTTCAACATGGCCTATGGCGATTTCTGCCCCGGCCCGTCGCATATCCTGAAGACCAAACACCCGAAATATGCCGATACGACCTATGACGAGTATCGCAACGGCTTTCCGCCGGAAATGCTGAACTGGCCGGTCATGGGCGCCTGGGCTCCGGTCGAATATCGACCCGAGGATATCATCGTTCTGCGCCGCAACCCCTATTACTGGAAGGTCGATGAGGACGGTCATCAATTGCCCTACATCGATGAATTACAGTACAAGCTTTCGACCTGGGCCGACCGCGACATCCAGACGATTGCGGGCTCTGCCGACCTTTCCAATCTCGAACAGCCGGAAAACTTCGTCGTGGCGCTGCGCCGCGCCGCCGAGGCGGATGCGCCGGCAAGGCTGGCCTTCGGTCCGCGCCTCATCGGCTACAATATGCGCATGAACCTTTCCGGCAATGGCTGGGGCGAGCCGGACGAACGCGAAGAGGCCGTGCGCGAGCTCAACCGCAACCCGGACTTCCGCAGAGCCGTGACGATGGCGATCGACCGTCAGGCGCTTGGCGATTCGCTGGTCCGCGGTCCCTTCACCGCCATCTATCCCGGCGGTCTGAATTCCGGCACAAGCTTCTATGACCGGGAATCGACCTATTACTACCCCTATGATCCCGAAGGGGCGAAGGAACTGCTTGCCTCGATCGACCTTGAAGACACGGACGGCAATGGCTTCGTCAACTGGCCGGAAGGCACGCTTGGCGGGCAGGATGTCGATATCGTGGTCTCGCTGAGTTCCAACTACACCACGGATCTCAGCCTCGCCGAAGGCGTGATAGGGCAATTGCAGCAGGTGGGCCTCAGGGTCGTGCAGAATGCTATCGAAAACAATCAGTTCGACAACCAGCGGCGGGCCGGCAAGTTCGACTGGATGGTCCTGCGCAATCC
This sequence comes from Martelella sp. NC20, assembly GCF_013459645.1. Lineage (NCBI taxonomy): Bacteria > Pseudomonadati > Pseudomonadota > Alphaproteobacteria > Hyphomicrobiales > Aurantimonadaceae > Martelella > Martelella soudanensis. The sequence goes on along the minus strand of NZ_CP054862.1, from coordinate 102,778 downwards.
ACCGGCTCTGGCATCCGTGATGCAGGGCACAACCGGCCTTGCGCCCGTAGGACCGCGCACCAGCGAGCATCACCGCGCCGGCCCCGATGGCACGCTCGACCTGATGCCCTATGAAGAACAGATGGTCGATATCATCGACCAGTTCATCGCCACCGACGATAATGCCGAGCGGGCCGAGCTGATGAAGCAGTATCAGACCGTCGTGACGCAGAATGTCGATATGGTCGGGCTGACGGAATATCCAGGCGCACTGATCGTCAACAAACGGTTCGACAATGTCGCCCCCGGCGCGCCGATCTTCATGTTCAACTGGGCGGAAGACGCCATTATCCGCGAGCGCATGTTCGTTCCGGCGGACATGCAGCAGGACTATCAGCTGTTCCCGAAAACCCTGCCGGGTGAACCGGGTGCGGACGGCCCGGTCAGCGGCTGACACCCGAAAGCGTCGCGGCGGCTCTTGCAAAAGCGCCGCCGCCAACCTCGCGGACCGGCGACCCTGTTCTCCTCCAGTTGCCGGTCCGTACAGACAAGGGACGCAAGGATAAAATGGCACGATTTCTGTTCAACCGGATCATGTCGGGGCTGATGCTGCTGTTCGTGCTCAGCATCGTGACCTTCGCCATCATCCAGGCCCCGCCGGGCGACTACAGCGATTACATCCGCTCGCAAGCGATCAATCAGGGTGGCGCAACCTTCGAACAGGCCGATCGGCAGGCCGAGGCCTATCGCGAGACCCACGGCCTGAACGATCCGCTTCCCGTGCAGTATCTGAATTGGGTGAAGGGGATCGTCTTCCACGGAGATTTCGGCCAGAGCCTCTACTACAACAAGCCCGTCTCCGACGTCGTCGCCCAGCGGCTGCCACGCACGCTGGCGCTGGCGCTGACCTGCCACATCCTGGCTTCCATTCTCGGCATCGGCTTTGGCATTGTCGCGGCCACGCGCCAATACAGCTGGATCGATACGGCGCTGTCGGGGGTCGCGTTTCTCGGCATGACGGTGCCGCGTTTCCTGATGGCGCTGATCATCGTCTATGTCCTCGTCTTCCATTTCGACGTCAATGAAGTGGGCAGTTTCTTCTCTCCGCAATATGGCGGCGCGCCCTGGTCCTGGGGCAAGTTCATCAATCTCATGCAACACATATGGCCGGTCGTCGCCATCGCCACCTTCGGCGGGCTCGCCTACAATATGCGGGTCATGCGCGGCAATCTGCTCGACACTTTGAACATGCAATATGTCGAGACCGCTCGCGCCAAGGGGCTTTCGGAGCGCAAGGTGATCATGCGCCATGCCGTGCCCAATGCGCTGCATCCCCTCGTCATGTATCAGGGCGTTGTGCTGCCCTACATGCTGACCGGCGAAATCGAAGTCGCCATCATCTTCGCGCTGCCGACCGTCGGCCCGGCAATCGTCGGCTCGATGCAAGTGGGCGACGTCTATGTCACTGCAACCTTCATGCTGCTGCTCTCGGCCATGCTGCTGATCGGCAACATCATCGCCGACCTTCTGCTCGTGGCCCTTGATCCGCGCGTCAGACAGACCGGGAGCGCCGCGGCATGACCGACAACATCCTTCAAACCGTCGATACCGTCAAACAACCGGAAGCCAACAAGAACGAAACCTATCTGGCGCTGGTCTGGCGCAGGCTGAAGCGGTCGTTTTCCGGCATGATGGGCCTGATCCTGGTCGTCTTCCTGCTGTTCGTCGCCGTGTTCGCCGATTTCCTGTCGCCCGCCGATCCGCGGGCCACCGATGCCTCCTACCAGCCGCCGCAGATGGTGACCGTCTTCGGCAGGGACGGTGAGTTCGTATTTCCCCCACGCACCTATCCGCTTGGCGATACCGGTGAACTGGACCCGATCACCTTTCAGCCGCTCGTCGGCAAGGATTACGACAACCCGCAGATCATCGGCCTGTTCGTCAAGGGCGCGCCCTACAAGCTGTTGGGCTTCATTCCCGCCGACCGCCATTTCATCGGAGCGACCGATGGCTCGGTGATCCATTTTCTCGGCACAGACAAGCTGGGCCGGGACGTGCTGTCGCGTATTCTCTACGGCTCGCGGATTTCGCTTCTGATCGCGCTCACCGTGGTTTCCGTCGTCACCATCGTCGGAACATCCGTCGGCATGACATCGGGTTATTTCGGCGGGCCGGTGGATGCGTGGATCCAGCGCTTCGTCGAACTGGTGCTCGCCTTTCCGCAATTGCCCTTCTATCTGGCGCTCGCCTCGCTTATTCCGGTGACCGCACCGACCAAGGTGTTTCTCGGCTTCGTCATCGCGGTCATGTCGGCGCTCGGCTGGGCGCAGATGTCGCGCGAGGTGCGCGGCAAGACTATGGGGCTGGTGCGCATGGATTATGTGCGCGCGGCCATCGCCGTCGGCGCGACCGACAAACGCATCATCTTCCGCCATATTCTGCCGAACGTGATGAGCCATGTGATCGTCGCGGTCACGCTTGCCATCCCCACTGTGGTGCTGCTCGAGGCCTTTCTTGGCTTCCTCGGTTTTGCAGTCAAACCGCCGATGATTTCCTGGGGGCTGATGCTGCGCGATACCTCCAATTATGCGGTGATCGGCGCCTATCCCTGGCTGTTGTCGCCCGTTGCCTTCGTGCTTCTGACCGTCTTCGCCTTCAACGCGTTCGGCGACGGTCTGCGCGACGCGATCGACCCCTATTGAGAAGGAGACGCTTTCAATGACTGACGACCTCAGACATGACACGGTGCCTTCCACGCGGCGCGACCATGGCGAACAGCGGGGCGAGCCGATCATCGACGCCCGCAATGTCGCCGTCGATATCGCGGTCGAGGACGGCACGGTAAATGCCGTGCGCGATGTCTCCTTCCAGATCTATCGGGGCGAGACCATCGCCATCGTCGGCGAATCCGGCTCCGGCAAATCCGTCACCGCGCGCACCATCATGGGGCTACTGCCGAAGCGTGCAAGCGTCGGCGAGGGAGCCACGATCACTTTTGACGGTGAGGACGTTCTCAAGTTCTCTGAACGCCGGCGTCGGCAAATGCGCGGATCGCGGATTTCAATGATCTTTCAGGAGCCGATGAGTTCACTCAACCCCATCTACACAATCGGTTCGCAGATCATCGAAGCCATCCAGACCCATCGCCGCGTCAGCCGCAGACAAGCGGAACAAGAAACAATAGAACTTTTGCGGCAGGTCCAGATTCCCGAACCTGAAGCGCGGTTCAAACAATATCCGCACCAGCTTTCCGGCGGCCAGCGCCAGCGGGTGATGATCGCCATGGCGCTCGCCAACAAGCCGGACGTGCTGATCGCCGATGAGCCGACTACGGCGCTCGACGTGACCGTTCAGGCCCAGATTCTCGGATTGATCCGCGAACTGCAGCTGGAACTCGGCATGGCCGTCATCCTGATCACCCACGACCTGACCGTGGTTCAGCACTTCTCGGATTATGTCTATGTGATGAGCGAAGGCGTGGTGCGCGAGCACAACACGACCAGGGCACTATTTGCCGACCCGCAGCATCCCTACACGAAGAAACTCCTCGGCTCGGAACCCTCGGGCGAGGCCAATCCACTGCCGGAGGGATCGCAGACCATCCTGGAGGGCCAGGATGTACGGGTTGCCTTCACGCTGAAGACCGGCACCTTCTTCAAGTCCAGCTACAGCCAGCTTGTCGCGGTCAATGATCTGTCCATCGCGCTCAGGAAACACGAAACGCTGGGGCTTGTGGGCGAAAGCGGATCGGGGAAAACCACCTTCGGCCAGGCATTGCTGAGGCTGATCCATACAGATGGCGGCACGGTGCTTTTCGACGACAAACACATCGAGGGGCTTTCCCGCGAACAGCTTAGGCCACTGCGCTCGCGCATGCAGGTGGTGTTTCAGGACCCGTTTTCCTCGCTCAATCCGCGCATGACGATCGGCCAGATCATCGAGGAAGGGCTGATCGTCAACAACATCGGCTCGTCCGGCAAGGACCGCAACGAGCGGGTACGCGATGCGCTTGTCGATGCCGGCCTGCCGGGCTCCATCACCCATCGGTTCCCGCACGAATTCTCCGGCGGCCAGCGCCAGCGCATTGCCATCGCCCGCGCCGTGGCGCTGGAGCCGGAGTTCATCCTTCTCGATGAGCCGACATCGGCGCTCGATCTCTCCGTGCAGGCGCAGATCATCGAACTCCTGCGCAAGCTGCAGAGCGAGCGGGGTCTCAGCTACCTCTTCATCTCGCATGACCTGAAGGTCGTGCGAGCGCTCTGCCACCGTGTCTGCGTCATGCAGCACGGCAAAATCGTTGAACAGGGTCCGGTGCGCGATGTGCTGGAGAACCCGCAGACAGACTACACGAAGCGGCTGGTCAAGGCCGCCTTCGAAGTTGCCGCCTGAATTTGAGGAATTACACCATGGCAAGACAACCCAAGATCACCTTCATCGGCGCCGGCTCCACGGTTTTCATGAAAAATATCATTGGCGATGCGTTGCAGCGTCCCGCGCTGAAAGATGCGTCCATCGCCCTGATGGACCTCAATCCGGAGCGGCTTGCCGAAAGCGAGATCGTTGCCGGCAAGCTCGCCAGAACGCTTGGTTCGAAATCCGCAATCACCACGCACACCAGTCAGCGCGAGGCGCTGGATGGCGCGGATTTCGTCGTCGTCGCCTTCCAGATCGGCGGCTATGAGCCGGCCACCGTGACCGATTTCGAGGTGCCGAAAAAATACGGCCTGCGCCAGACGATCGCCGATACGCTCGGCGTCGGCGGCATCATGCGGGGTTTGCGCACCGTGCCGCATCTCTGGTCGATCTGTGAGGACATGATGCAGGTCTGCCCCGACGCCATTCTGCTGCAATATGTGAACCCGATGGCGATCAATACCTGGGCGATCGCCGAGAAATATCCGAATATCAAACAGGTCGGCCTCTGCCATTCGGTGCAGGGCACGGCGGGCGAACTGGCGCGCGATCTCGACATTCCATACGAGGAGATCCGTTACCGTTCGGCCGGCATCAACCACATGGCGTTCTTCCTGAAATTCGAACATCGCCAGGCCGATGGCAGCTACCGCGATCTCTACCCCGAACTGGTGCGCGGCTATCGCGAGGGCCGCTTCCCGAAACCGTCCAGCTGGAACCCGCGCTGCCCCAACAAGGTGCGCTATGAAATGCTGACGCGGCTCGGCTATTTCGTCACCGAAAGCTCGGAGCATTTTGCCGAATACACGCCCTATTTCATCAAGGAAGGCCGCGAGGACCTGATCGAGAAATTCGGCATCCCGCTCGACGAATACCCCGTCCGCTGCGTCGAACAGATCGCCAGGTGGAAGGATCAGGCGGAGGAATACAGGAAGGCCGATGAAATCAAGGTTGAGCAGAGCAAGGAATATGCCTCCTCGATCATGAATTCGGTGTGGACCGGAGAGCCTTCCGTCATTTACGGAAACGTCCGCAACAATGGCTGCATCACATCTCTGCCGAAAAACTGCGCGGCGGAAGTGCCCTGCCTTGTCGATGCCTCCGGCATTCAACCGACCTATATCGGCGACCTGCCGCCGCAGCTGACGGCCCTTATCCGCACCAATATCAATGTGCAGGAACTGACTGTTGCCGCACTGGTGAACGAAAACCGCGAAAATCTCTATCACGCCGCGATGATGGACCCGCATACGGCCGCCGAACTCGACCTCGACCAGATCTGGTCGCTGGTCGATGACTTGCTGACAGCACATCATGACTGGATACCGGAATGGGCACGCATCGCGCCGCAGGAGCGCGCGGCCTGAGGCATTACGTTCGCCTGAACTTGAAGGCACCCGGCGCGAGTATCCGGTGAAAAAAGACGATCCGTCAGTCTCAAACCGTTTCCACTTCAGGTGGGAACGGTCTCTCTGTGTTTGGGGCGGTGTCCTGAGAGCCTTTCCGGACGCGGTGCATTGACCTCATCCGTGATTTTGATCGATGCCAGGTTGACTTTAAAGTGCCGTTCCAGGGCTTCGGCAAGGAACGAAAGACGATGAAGGTATCGCGATCTTCGGTCATCCGAATGGCGTTCACCTCCAGGCGGGGCTTACGAAAAATATTCTGCGGTTCCGTTTGACCAGTCTCTGGTCCTGAACTCCCTTGGCCCGTAACCCGTCACTTTTCTAAAGGCCCGCGCAAAATTGGCGGGGGAGGAATATCCCATTTCCGCCGAAACCGAAGTGACCGTTCCGTTGGTGTGCCGAAGCAGCTCTATCGCTCTCTGGATCCTGATCGCATTCGCCATGCTGCGAAAATCGGTGCTGGTCCGGTTCAGTTCGCGTTGCAGTGTCCGGACGCTGGTGTCCATCGCGCGCGCTGTACTGTCCAGCGAGACGCTGCCGGTGCGAACCTGTGTGCGGATCTGCTCGATAACGACGTCGAGCAGATCGCGCGGAGCGCCGCCACGCCTTGCGCGCATGACATCCTCGATGGTGACGATCGACCGGGAAACATGGCGCGGGGTGGCCGCGAGATGATGGCGTTCGATGACAACCGTCACCACCGGCGCGCCAAAAATGACAGGGCACTGGAACACGGTTTCGAATGCCTCTGTCTGGCGGGGTTTTGCGATATCGAGTTCCACCCGCAGCGGTCGCCAGTCAACGGGCAGATAGGCTCTCATCACGCTGAGAAGCACACCGGCCGCGGCAACCGCGATCACGTCGTATCCTTCGCAGCCGGCAAGAGCGAATGCATAGCTGTATCGCACTTCGTTGCCGACGACAGAGACCGCCATCCCGTCGCCCGTGCTGTGATAGGGCAGGGCCGTGATCGCCCGCTCGATGGCGAGGCCGAGGGTTTCCGCGCCGAGCAGGTAGCGACCGTAACTGCCGTAGTTGGCGGCGTTCATCGCAGGCACCATCAGGATGCCGAGATTGGGCTCGCCCGCCGCTTTTGCCGCAGCGTTCAGAAACGAGACCACCGCCGCGTGCGGGATGAAGCAATTCTGCTCTTCAAGAAGTTCGAGATCGAAGCCCGCCGCGCGATTGGCCTGCCGAAGCGCTCGCTCCCCCAGTTCCTGACGGACAAAGAAAGGTACGCCATGCAGTATGCGGCTGGAAATGACAGGTATTTCAGTCATGTCTGCAAATCCTACGTCGAAGGCGAATTTGGCGCAAAATGAGTGGCTCTAAAAATCACGAGTTGCTACTCAACGAAATGCGATTTGTCTGGAGAAACGAAAAAGCCATGTAGGGCCAATCGCTCAAATTCGAATATAGATGAGGTGATTGTCGACCGCAAACGGAAGATGATTATCAATCGCTGCCTGATTTACAAATCTGCAATTACGATTAAATTTTCAACTGGTCGAATTTAGTTCCAATTTAAAAAAATAATTGTTGAATTCGATATTGAAATAATCGGGTTTTTCACTGGAGGAGCGCTTTAAATGCAGCGGAATCGATATATACACATCACCCCCGCGGTGATAATCGCAGGTTTATATTTCGCTACAGGAGCGGCTCACGGGCAAGTCTCCGAAGATACGGTGAAGTCTCTCGGCACACCCGACATCGTAGAGACGAGCATCGGGACACTTGCGTTCAAGGACGGTGCTCCGGCGGTCGAGACCGCGCAGAAGGTGTTCGATGCGCTCGACTTCAACAATGCCCTCAACGTCTACAACAACAGCTTTCGTGGGGCTTCCGCCCTCGGGTTCCACAAGGGCTTCCAGAGTGTTGGCGCCGGCTACAATGATGTCGTCATAACGTCGGAACTGCTGGACTCGGCGAGTCTGTTCCTGACCGGCAACGCCGACACCGTCTATTACCTCTCGGTCATCGACCTTTCGAAGGGACCGATGGTGATCGAGCAGCCGTCCGATGGCGTCGGCACGATCAACGACATGTGGTTCTCGTGGATCATTGACGTCGGCGGTCCGGGCCCGGATCGCGGACAGGGCGGCAAGTACCTGATCGTTGGGCCCGATTACGACGGACCGCTGCCGGAGGGCGGGTATTTCGTCGCCCATTCAAAGACCAACCGGGCGCTCTATGCCTCCCGCGCATACCTCGTGAACGACGATCCAAAACCGGCGGTCGAAAACATCAAGGCTAACCTGAAGATCTATCCCTATGCGGCGGGCGGTTACGGCACCAGTATCGCCCAGGCGCTGACTGGCGCGGTACGCCTCGGCGAAAACGCGAAGATCCCCGATACCAAATTCATCGAGATCAGTGGCGTACCGATGAACACCATCCCGCCCAGCGATATTGGTTTCTACGAGTGGATCAACGAGAATGTCCAGGCCGAGCCCGCCACCAGCTACGATGTGGAACTTTCCGGCCAACTCGCCGCCATCGGCATCGTCAAGGGCAAGGAATTCGCGCCTGATGAACGAATGAAAAAGATCCTTTCCGACGCAGCAGCCGTCGGTCAGGCGGCCGGCCGGGTGCTGAACTGGCGCCCCTATGCCGCTCACCCGGACTGGGCCTATTACGAAGGCTCGCAGTGGGGCAGCATGCTCTGGGAAGGTGGCGCTTTCTTCGAAACCCCGCCGCCCGCATTTGAGAACGGTGAATTCAAGCCACTGCCGCCGACCGGTGCCCGCACCCTCGATTCACGCACGGCATTCTACTACGGCTATACGCTCGACAGCCCTGGTATGATCATGAACATTCCCGGCGTCGGATCGCAGTATCTGATGGCTTTTCTCGATGCCAAGGGCGACGTGTTCGACGGTGCGCTGACCTACAAAGTCACCTTGCCCAAGGACATTCCGGCCGAGGCTTTCTGGTCCTTGACGCTCTATGACAATCAGACCCGATCGATGCTCCAGACGCCCCAGAAATATCCTCGCGCCGGCTCGCAGTCCTATCCCTCGCCGGCGGCCGCGGCAAACGCGGATGGTGTGACGACCGTCTACTTCAGCCCGGAGCAGCCTGTCGGCGTGGCGCGCGGCAATTGGGTCCAGACAGACCCGAAAAAGGGTTGGTTCACCATCCTGCGCCTGTACAGCCCGCTGCCCTCGTTCTTCGACAAGAGTTGGCGGCCGAGCGAGATCGAACTGGTGCAATAGATCCGGTTAGAGCATTTCGACGTCAGGTGGAATCACCTGACGTCCGCCAAAACGCGGCAATACAAAGAGATAGAGCGGTGCCCGCAGGGGTGCCGCGCGGCGTTGTCGATCATGCCGATGACCGGCAGATGCAGGCAAGTTCAGACGAACAATAAAGGAGGCCGGAATATGAGGCCCGCGAGCAATCGCATCACTGAAAACAGGTCATTCGCAATGAAATTCGGAGGCGTTCTGCTCGCTTCAGCCCTTGTTACTGCGGGGTCGTCGCGGTTGGCGGCAGCGGAAGTCACGCAAGCGGAGCTCGACGCGATCTCAATCCCTGACAAGGTCGACACTTCGATCGGCACGTTGACGTTCTTCGATGGCATGCCGCTCGGCAACACGGTCCAAACCGTTTACGACAATCTCGACAGAACGCGTGCCACCGACGTCTATCTCGACAATCTGGGTGCCGTGTCGATCAATAGCGTTCTCGACGGGCTTGCTTCGCAGGGCGCGAACGCATCGAACAAAATCGCCGTATTCGAGCAGTTGATGGATTCGGCGACCCTTGTTGTGACAGCGAATACATCGACGCTCTACGCTTATTCGGGCACCGACCTGGCGAACGACGGCCCGACGGTTATCGAAGTGCCGCCGGGAATGCTCGGCTTTCTAGATGATTCCTGGCAGAGATTTGTCGGTAATATCGGCGTCACCGGCCCGGACAAGGGCAAGGGCGGCAAGTACCTCGTGCTGCCGCCGGGCTACGAGGGTGATGTGCCTGACGGATATTTCCTGCTGAAGCCCTCGACCAACAGGAACTTTCTGTTTCTGCGCGGCTCGATCAAGGATGGCCTGGAGCCGGCGGTCGAAAACATTACCGGCGGTCTCAAGATCTACCCGCTGAAAGACGCCGGCAAACCCGCGCCGACCGAATTTGTCAACGTGTCGGGAAAGCCTTTCAACACTGTGTTCCCGAACGATCTGAAGTATTTTGAAATCCTCGACGCGATCATTCAACGTGAACCGACCAATGCGATCGGCCCTGAAGTTCGCGGAGAGATCGCTTCGATCGGTATCGTCAAGGGGCAGAAATTCGAGCCCGACGACCGGATGAAAAAGCTGCTGGTAGAAGCCGGCACGCTCGGCAACGCAACCGCGCGCGTTATCACCGCCTATCCGCGCATCGCCGGGGTCCAGATCTACCCCGATACCGACAGCTCCTGGATAATGGCGTTTGCGGACAAGAACACCTCGTTCGAGGCCGTTGGTGCCATGAATCTGAGTGCGAGGATACTCTTCTACTTCAATGCCGGCGGTGTGACGCCTTCCATGGCGGTCACGACAGCAGGTGCTGGCTCGGACTATGCCATGGCGAGCCTCGATGCAGAGAAGAAGCCGTTTGACGGCGCAAAGACCTACAAGCTGCATCTGCCGCCAAACGTACCGGTTAACGATTTCTGGGCGGTCACCATATACGACACCCAAAGCCGGTCACAACTTCAGACGAGCCAGAAATTCCCAACCGTCGGCAGTCTGACTGACGGAATTAGGAAAAACACGGATGGGTCCTACGACATCTATTTTGCTCCCACTGCGCCGGAAGGAATGGAGGGCAACTGGCTTCAGACTGTTTCCGGCAAAAGCTGGTTCCCACTCCTGCGGATGTATGGCCCGTTGGAGCCCTGGATCGACAAGACCTGGCGGCCGGGCGAAATTGAGTTGGTGCAATAGATCAGGGCGCGCGGTCGGGGGCTACCTCAGACTGTCGTGAACACGGAAGACCCTAGTGAACGAACAACCCATCGTCAGCGATCTTGTCGCTATCGTACAAACGTCCCTGGCGCCCGTCTTCCTGCTGGCGGGAACCGCCGGCTTCGTCAGTATCTATGCCGTTCGTCTGGGAAGAGTATCGGACCGGTTGAACGAGATTGCTGACGGCGGGCGGGCGCTCCGTGAGCAGGACCCGGACCTGAGGCGAAGGGCATTGGCGCTTGTTGTCGCCATGATCCTAGGCGCGGTTGCCGCGATCTGCACGGGCGGTGCGATATTGAACTTGCTTGCCGGCGCTCTTGCGATCGGGTTGCGCCAGGAAAACCTGTTCTGGCTCTTCGGCGGCGCGATCGTGTCGCTCATAGCATCGCTCGTCGCATTTCTGTTTGAGCTGGTTGTTTGCGCCCGAACGATGTTGCGGCAGTTGAGAATGGATCGAACGGACAGATGGGATGAATGATCGGGTAAATCCGGCAGGACAAAGCCGCCGATGATGGCGGGTGAACTCCGGATGCCGACAACATTATTGGAGACAACATGAAAATCCGCCTGGTTTCGTCTCTGGCCGCGATCGGCGTCTGTCTTGCATCTGGGCAGACCCGGGCAGCGGACATCTATCTGCCGATGACGCCGACGGTTCAGGAGACCTCCGGGCCGGAGGGGTGGACTTTTACCTTCGCCCCTTATTTCTGGGGCGCCGGAATCTCGGGAGACATCGCCCAGTTCGGGCTTCCGAAAGTGACCGTCGACGCCAGTTTCGACAATATCTTCGATCATCTCGATGTAGGCCTGATGGCGATCGGGGAAGCGCGGTATGGGCCATACAGCGTTATTGGCGACGCCATCTACATCAAGCTGTCCGGTCAGACCGGTTCGCCGGTTGGAAACACCGCCGCCTCCGTTCAGCTGGAAACCAGCACTTTCGCAGGCCTGCTCGGCGCCGGCTATACCTTCATGGAGGATGAGAAATACCGGCTTGAAGTCGTCGGCGGTGTGCGGGTCTGGTCCGTTGAGAGCAAGCTTTCCATCACCGGGGGCGTCTTTGACGGCCGGTCGAGAAGCGACAGCGCCACATGGGTGGACGCCATGGCCGGCGTTCGCGGCAGTTATTTCCTGACGTCGAAAGTCTACTTGACCGGATGGGGCTTCATCGGCGCCGGCGGCGCCGATCTCGACTGGGATGTCGCTGCCACGATCGGCTATCGGTTTAACGACACGGTCTCCGCGGTTGCCGGATACCGCGCTCTCGGCGTCGACTACAACAGCAATGGATTCGTCTTCGACGTCGTGGAGCAGGGACCGATTGTCGGGCTGTCGCTGCGGTTTTGAGCGTCGTCCGGACCTTTGTTTGGGCACGCAGCCGTGCCGGTGAAACCATTCGCTTTACTGACAAAGCGCATTTCGTGGCTGGTTTGGCCGAAGCAGTTCGATTAGGGTGATTGTGGCCGCGCATCCGGGGGATCGCGTGATCGCCTTGGCAAGGCATGGTCCGTGGAGATCAAGGGACAAAACGAGGTAGGGGATGGAATCGGAAGCACTCGCGCAGGCTGGGCACCTGCCATTCTATATTACAGGCCCGGGTCAAACAGATGTTCTCATGGTCGGGATCATCATTCTGGCGCTTGTCGGCGTTCTTCTGATCGGCGTGTTCTATCTCTATCTGCACGCCTTGCCCGAGCGGATGGCGCACAGCAGCAACGCCTTTCAATTGCAGTTGGTCGGTGTGCTCGCGCTTCTGTCGCTGTTTACCCACAACAACATATTCTGGATCGCCGCGCTTCTGATCGTGGCGGTGCGCATTCCGGACTTTATCACGCCTGTCAATTCGATCGCCCATTCGCTGCACAGAATTGCCCAGAGCAGGGATCTGAGCGAGGCGGAGGTCCCGCAAAGCCCGGCGACCGTTCAGCCTGAAGCCACGCCCACCGAGGAAGCGGCCCTCACAGAGGAAGCGGCCCCCACAGAGGAAACGCCTCCCGGACCGCCGAAGAAGGAGGGCGACGGTCATGCTTGAGCTGCTGTTCTGTTCCCTTTTTACAATTCTGCCTGATTTTCTGTACCGCCGTTACAAGCAGGGCAAGCGGATCGGCCGCGAGATCAATCTCTTCACCGTCTGGTATGAATTGCGCTGGGGCATTACTGGCTGCACGGTCCTGACGATCCTGCTGATCACAACGGTTTTCTTCTATCATCCGACGTCGACGACCGTATCCTCCTACTTCCGCACGGTGTCGATCCTGCCGGACACGCCCGGCCGGGTGACCGAAGTCTATGTGAAAACCGGCGATACGGTGCAGGCCGGAGACGTGATTTTTGCCCTGGACGACCGGCAGCAGCAGGCAGCCGCCAATGCCGCGCGCGAGAAGGTTTCCGAGGTGGAAGCCCAGCAGGCCGTCGCCGAGCAGGAGCTTCAGGCAGCCAGAGCCACGGTTGAGCAGGCGCGCAGTACGCTTGATCACGCCCGGATCGAACTCGATCGTAATCTGGGCCTGCAGCAAAGAAACGCCGATGCCGTGGCCCAAAGGGTCATTGATGCATTGGACAACAGCGTTTCCGAGAAGCAAAGCGCGCTGGACGTCGCTCTTGCAAATCAGCGCGCAATTGAAGCACGCATCGAAACCCTGCTGCCGACCCAGAGGGCAGGCGCGGAGGCCGCGCTGGAAGAGGCGGAGGTCGCCCTCGACCAGCGCAGCGTCAGGGCGGGTATTGCCGGCAATATCCAGCAGTTTCAGCTCCGTCCCGGCGATGTCGTCAACCCGTTTGTGAGGCCTGCGGGAATCCTCGTGCCCAAGGATCAGCAGGAGGGGGTATTTGTGGCCGGGTTCGGCCAATTGACGGCGCAAGTCATTCACCCCGGCATGATCGGCGAACTGGCGTGCGCCACGCAGCCGTTCAAGATCATTCCAGTCGTTGTCGATGCCGTGCAGGACGTCATTGCGGCTGGCCAGTTCAGGCCGTCGGATTCATTGGTGGATGTCAATGATCGAGGGAGCAATCCCGGCACGGTGATTGTGCGGCTGCATCCGCTTTATGAAGGACAGGCCGCGTCGATCCCGCCGGGCAGCGCCTGCATCGCCAATGTCTACACCAGCAATTACGAGAAATACAACGACCCGGATATCGGCTTCGGACAGAGCCTGCTTTTGCATATGATAGACACAGTCGGCATTCTGCATGCGGCATTGCTGCGCCTGGAAGTCGTGATGCTGCCCGTCAACCAGCTGGTTTTCTCGGGAGGCCACTGAACAGGCGCTGTTGGGTGCGTTGTCGTCATAAGATGGCGGTCGCAAGGCGGCGGGTCCACCTTGTGCCGGCGCCTCTCCATTGAGGCAGATCGACCGATCGGGGCGCAGGTCTCCACCCTGATCGGAAGTAATCGCTGCTGCTTATGATCGGAGCGGACTGACCTGCAATGCGAGACGGAACGGTTTGCCGGGGCGGGAACCGTGAGATTACCGAGGGCGCTTCTCGCCATCGCCGCAATCAGGTCCGTTCGGGTGACTATCCCGGTGATGCGGTCAACATCAAGCACGGGAACAGCATCGACTTCCCCGTCCGCCATCATCGGAAGCAGCGCTGCAATCGGGGTATCCGGTGAAGCCCGTGGTCCGGTGGTGGACATGATATCGCGGGCCGGCCTCGGCCGACTATTCGGCGGAAGACCATCAGGAGGCTGCTTTGCGACAGCAGGTCGGCTTGCCTGGCGCGGTTGATCAGGTGGATTTGGAATATCACGCCAAGAAATTCGTCATTCGTGCCGACGACGGGAAGGGACGTGAGTTTGTGACGTCTGAACAGGTCTGCGATCTGCCTCAACCTCGTCTCGGGCCCGACTGTGATCAGGTCTATCGACATAACGTCCGCTGATTTCAGCGGTGCTATGGCGTGGGTAGAGGCCTGAAGTTCGGCGGCGCCTATCAAGCGCGCCAGATCTTCGACGCGGAGGTTGAACGACTGGCGGTACCGATCAGGAATCTGTGCCAGTTCGGCTTCTGACAGTCCCAACCGTTCAGATGGATTGCGATCCCCGGTGAGAGGTCTGCTGTGTTCATTGAACTGGCGGAAGGGATAGCGTCGTCCGGTAAGATTGATGCGCTGCCGTCCAGATTGGGAGAAGGCGACAATGGCGCCGTGGACATCCTCCCGATCATCGAGGATGCCGTCGGGCTGCTGAACGCGCGCGCCGCATCGTCGTCGCGGCGCGGGATGCCGCCGCCAAGAGCACCGGCGCCTTCATGCTTGACGGCGAGTTCATCGACCTGCCGGTGCTCAACCGGGCAAAAGCGGTGCTGGCCAAGGCGGGAGAAACGGAGTGAAGACCTGCGACAGCCACCGCCATATCCACGACGCGCGCTTCGCCTGTGGGGCCGGCGCGCCGACCCTTTTCAGCCAAGGTCTCCAGGCGGCGTCTGCATCGGGGAAATTCCGCAAGCGTTGATTTTCCGATTCAAGATCACAAACAGGAGATGATCTCGTTCAGGCTTGTTTTGACGGACAGACAGTGGGCGATGATTGAACCTTTGATTCCGGGCAAGCAAGGCAACCGGGATCGAAGAGGGGATCACAACCGGCCTTTACCGGGCGGCGACAAGCGTGTGGTTTTCGCCTTCGCTGTTGAGATAACGGCGGACGGGAAGCGGCAGTTTCGGTGATTTTTCGGTGATCAGACCGCATCCTTCCAGCAGCCTGCGCTTGTCGGGGTTCGGCCCGACCGCCCGCCAGATGGTCCGGGTCGAATAGGGCAGGTTTTCCTGACGCCAGGAAACGCCGGTCGTCACGCCGCGCAGATAGGTGCGCTGGTGCTCGGCAAACGGCATCAGCGTCGTCTGACACAGGAAGGAATGCTCGCTCATGCCGCGCTCGACGATAAACAGCCGGTTGCGCCAATAGGCGGCCAGTCCGGCATATTTCGAAAACTGCCGGATCTCCTGGTTACGGTCATAGATCCGTTCGATCGATTTCACCGTGATCTGGCCGCCCTTTTCTTCGATCCTGGCGCAGCTTTGGACGATTTTCCCGGGCCATGACAGGCTTTTGTGGTAAAGTTCGTAATAGCCCGCATACTGACGCAGTTCCGGCAGGTTGCCGGGGAAAGCTTCCCGCAACAGGAAATCCGGTCCGACGGTTTCGACCGGCGCGTCGAGTATTTCCTGGAAGCGCTTTTCCGGCGCCAGGAAATCCTGCGGCTTCAGGCCGAAATACCGCGCGATTTTTCCTGTATTATAGGGCGACGGCCAGGTTTGACCCGCGAGATAACGGTTGAACTGTTGCCGGTTGATCCCGATTTCGCGACAGATTGCCGTAATCGACGGGCGGGTATCGCAGGCAAACCGCCAATTGGTCGCAAAACGACTATTGTTCCGGGATGTCATGGCGTTCGGAGGCAAACCTCATAGCGTCAGTTAGCGTCACTCTGCGTCAATAAGCGAAGTTGCCTGGTTCGCGCAAGCCCCTTATGCCTTTGCACATCAATTTTGACGAGTTCGTCAACGGCGCCTGCCGGCATTCCGACGCCACCTTCAGCGCAGAGCCGCGCCCCCGTTTTCGTGAAGCGGCCGGGGCGAAAATATGCAATGTTAAGACAGTCAGGGGAAACCAGATGAAAAACACAAAAACCACCATTCAGCAGACCGGCCTCAACCGCCGCGCCTTTCTTGCGTCCGCCGCCGCCGCCGGCTTCGCTGCCACCGCTTCCGGCCTTCTGATGCCGCGCGAGAGCCTTGCCGCGGAAGAACCGCAGCGTGGCGGTCACCTCGTTCTCGGTCTCGACGGCGGGCAGACGACCGACATTCTCGATCCCGGCACCTATGCCGGCAGCACCATGTTTCTAGTCGGTTTCACCTGGGGCGACCGGCTGGTCACCACGGACCCGGTTTCCGGCGAGGCGCTGCCGAGCCTTGCCGAAAGCTGGACATCTTCCGACGGCGCGAAGACGTGGACCTTCAAGCTGCGCCAGGATGTGCGCTTTCACGACGGTTCCGCTTTCACCGCCAACGATGCGGTCCAGACGCTCCGCCGGCACTCCGACAAGGACTCCACCTCCGCCGCACTCGGTCTTCTCGAAGAGATCGAAACCATCGAGGAGAGCGCCGGCGATCTGGTCATCACGCTCAAGAACGGCAATGCCGACCTTCCGCTGCTTCTGACCGACTATCATCTGCAGATCCAGAAGAACGGCGGCATGGACGATCCCAACAGCGCCGTCGGCACGGGTCCCTACAAGCTGGAAAGCTTCGAGCCGGGCATTCGCATCACCTTTTCGAAGAATGAAGATGACTGGAACGAGGACCGCGGTTTCGTCGACAGCGTCGAGGTCCTCGTCATCAACGACAATACGGCTCGCATTGCCGCGCTGTCGTCCGGCAAGGTGCATTTCATCAACACGCTCAGCCCGAAGACGATGTCATTGTTGTCGCGGGCGCCGAATATCGAGACCCTCAGCACCAAGGGCAAGGGCTTCTATTCGTTCCTGATGCATGGCGACACCGCGCCCTTCGACAATAACGACCTCAGGATGGCGCTGAAGCTCGCCATCGACCGCGAGGCGATGCTGAACACCATTCTCGGCGGCTATGGCACGCTGGGCAACGACTATCCCGTCAACGACGCCTATGCGCTGGCGCCGACGGATATTCCCCAGCGCGCCTACGATCCGGAAGAGGCGGCGCACTACTTCAGGAAATCCGGCCATGAAGGTCCGGTTCTGCTGCGCACCTCCGATGCCGCCTTTACCGGCGCGGTCGACGCGTCCGTCCTGTTTCAGGCCAATGCCAAGGAAGCGGGCATCGACATCCAGCTCCAGCGCGAGCCTTCCGACGGATACTGGTCGAATATCTGGAACAAGAAGCCGTTCTGCGCCTCCTACTGGGGCGGCCGGGCGACGCAGGATATCCGCTACACCACGACACAGCTTTCAACCTCGCCGTGGAACGATACCCGCTTCAAGGATCCCGCATTCGACAAGATGCTGCTTGAAGCCCGTGCCGAGACCGATCAGGACAAGCGCCGCGCGCTCTACCGCCAGATGGCGATGACGGTGCGCGACAATAGCGGTCTCATCCTGCCGGTGTTCAACAACTACCTCAATGCCCGCTCGGTGAAGCTGAAGGGCTGGATCGACGATGTCGGCAACGACCTCTCCAACGGGCAGGTGGCCAGCCGCGCCTGGCTCGTTTCCTGATCCTGAAAACGAGGAAGCCGCGGGCAAACCCGCGGCTTTCATGGACACAATGACAGAAACCCAACCCGTTCCGTCCGCCCCCGGCAAGGCGCCGCTTCCCGGCCTGCTCGTCGTTTTGCGCGCGCGCTTTCCCATGGCAAGCCGTATTGGCGAGCGGATCGTACTCGGCATCGGCCTGCTGTTCGCCAGTTCGATCCTGATTTTCGCCGGCATTGAAATCCTGCCCGGCGATTTCGCCGAGACCTATCTCGGACAGGCCGCAACGCCGCAGGCTATTGCCAATCTGCGCGCTGAATTCGGTCTCGACCGTCCCCTCGTGACCCGCTATTTCGACTGGCTTTTCAATATTTTGCATGGCGATTTCGGACATTCGTGGGCCAGCGGCCAGTCGGTCAGCGCCCAGATTGCCGCCCGGCTGGGCAATTCGCTGCTGCTGGCCGGAGCGGCGGCGGCTATCGCCGTTCCGCTTGCCGTCGGCCTCGGCCTGATCGCCGTGCTTTATCGCGACCGTCTGGTGGACCGGCTCATCAACCTCATTTCGCTTGCCGCGGTATCGCTGCCGGAATTCTTCGTCGCCTACCTGCTGATCATGGTGTTTGTGGTCCAGCACCCCGTCGCGGCGTTTCCGGCCACGGTCTATGACAGCATGAGCCTTTGGCAGAAGCTTCAGACCATCATTCTGCCGGTGGCGACGCTTGTTCTGGTGGTGATCGCGCACATGATGCGCATGACCCGCGCGGCGATCATCAACGTCATGGCGTCCGCCTATATGGAAACCGCCGAACTCAAGGGCATCGGCGCATTGCGGGCGATCGTGAAACATGCCGCGCCCAACGCGCTGGCGCCGATCATCAATGTCGTCGCGCTCAACCTCGCCTATCTGATCGTCGGCGTTGTCGTGGTCGAAGTGGTCTTCGTCTATCCCGGCATGGGCCAGTATATGGTGGATGCGGTGACGGTGCGCGATCTGCCTGTGGTGCAGGGCTGTGGGCTGGTGTTCTCGGCCATCTACATCCTTCTGAACATGATCGCCGATATCCTGTCCATTCTTGTCAATCCGCGACTGAGGCATCCACGATGAATATCCGTTCCGTTTCGCTGACGGCATGGATCGGCATGGCCGGTATCGCCGTTGCCGTCATCGCGGCCGCCTTTGCCCCCTTTCTTGCGCCCTACGGCGAAAACCAGATTGTCGGCACCCCCTGGGAACCGGCCAGTCAGGCCTTTCCGCTCGGTCTCGACAATCTCGGCCGGGATCTGCTGTCACGCATGATCTACGGCGCCCGCATGACGCTTTTCGTATCGTTCTGCGCCACCGTTCTCGCATTTTCGCTGGGGGTTGTTCTGAGCTTCGTCGCAGCGGTCATGCGCGGTGTCGTCGATATGGGCCTGTCGCGCCTCAACGACCTGATGATGTCGATCCCGACGCTGATTTTCGCGCTGATCGTGCTGGCGGCGCTGCCGCAGAATCTGGCGGTGCTGATCGGCGTCATGGCGGTGCTCGACTCGACCCGCGTCTTCCGCCTCGGCCGGGCGCTGGCGCTCGATATCGCGGTGATGGACTTTGTCGAGGCGGCGAGATTGCGCGGCGAGAAGACGCTGTGGATCGTGTTTCGCGAAATCCTGCCGAACGCGATGACGCCGCTTCTTGCCGAATTCGGCTTGCGCCTTGCCTTCGCCGTTCTGTTCATCTCAACCCTGTCTTTCCTCGGGCTCGGCATCCAGCCGCCGACCGCCGACTGGGGCGGCATGGTCAAGGACAACAAGGATGGCATCATCTTCGGCGTTTCCGCAGCCCTTGTGCCGGGTGCTGCGATTGCCGCGCTCACCATCTCGATCAATCTCATCGTCGACTGGCTGCTGAAACGCACGTCCAGCCTGAAAGGAGGCCGCGGTGGCTGAGCTTCGAAAACAGGATGAAACACCCCTGCTTGAGGTCCGCAACCTTGAGATCGGCGCCATGGCCTATACGCCGGGCGAGCGCCCCCGGCCCATCGAGATCGTCAGGGGCGTGAGCTTCACGCTGGGACGCGGCAAGGTTCTCGGGTTGATCGGTGAATCGGGAGCCGGAAAATCCACGATCGGGCTTTCGCCTCTGGCTTACGGGCGCGGCGGCGTCACGATTACCGGCGGCGAGGTTCTGCTGGATGGCGTCGACATCCTGAAGCTCGGCAAGGCCGGAACGCGCGCGCTCCGCGGCGCAAGGGTCTGCTACGTCTCGCAATCGGCGGCCGCATCGTTCAACCCCGCCCACAAGCTCGGTGATCAGGTGATTGAGGCGACCATCCGCCATGGGCTGATGAGCCGTTCTGAGGCGCGCGCGCGGGCCATCGAACTTTTCGGCATTCTTGGCCTGCCGGACCCGGAAACCTTCGGAAACCGCTACCCCCATCAGGTCTCCGGCGGGCAGTTGCAGCGGGCGATGACCGCGATGGCGCTGTGCAGCCGGCCGGAACTCATCGTCTTCGATGAACCGACCACGGCGCTGGACGTCACCACCCAGATCGACGTTCTGGCCGCGATCAAGACCGCAATTGTGAAAACCGGAACCGCGGCACTCTACATCACCCATGACCTGGCGGTGGTGGCGCAGGTCGCCGACGACATCATGGTGCTGCGCAACGGCGAAACCGTGGAATACGGCAGCGTCGAAAAGATCATCGAAAATCCGGACGCTGAATACACTCGTGATCTGGTGAATGTCCGTGCGATCCGGCACGCGGAGGCGGCCGACCAGTCCGGCCGCTTCTTCGAGATGACCAATATCTCGGCCTCCTACGGCACCATGCCGGTGCTGTTCGATGTGTCGCTGCACGTTCCCAGGGGGCAGACGCTTGCCATTGTCGGCGAATCCGGGTCGGGGAAATCGACGCTGGCACGGGTGGCCACCGGGCTTCTGCCGCCGACATCCGGCAGCGTGCGCTTTGACGGGGCGGAGCTGCCGCCGGCGCTGAAGAATCGCAGCCGCGAGGAGTTGCGCCGGCTTCAGCTGATCTACCAGATGGCCGATACCGCGATGAACCCGCGTCAGACCGTGGGCGGGATCATTGGCAGGGCGGTGACGTTTTACGATGGCCTCAGCGGTTCCGCGCGCCGCAGCCGCGTCAACGCGCTGCTCGAACAGATCGAAATGGGCAGCGGCTTTTACGACCGCTATCCCGCCGAGCTTTCCGGCGGCCAGAAACAGCGCGTGGCCATTGCCCGCGCGCTTGCCGCGCAGCCGGAGCTGATCATCTGCGACGAGCCGACCTCGGCGCTCGATCCGCTGGTTGCCGACGGTATTTTGAAACTGCTGCTGCAGCTTCAGAAGGAAAAGCAGCTTTCCTATGTCTTCATCACCCACGACATCGCCATTGTCCGCGCCATTGCCGACAGTGTCGCGGTGATGCACCGGGGCAGGCTCGTCCGTTTCGGCCCCAAGTCGGAAGCGCTGAGCCCGCCCTTCGACGACTATACCGATCTGCTGCTCAATTCCGTGCCCGAAATGAAGATCGGCTGGCTGGAGGAAGTGCTGCAAAGCCGCAGGATTTCCAGCGCCGGCAATTGATGAATTCCGGCCGGGCCGCAACGGCGGCCCGCGCCCGTCTCCCGAAAAAATCCGAATACGAGAAGGTAAAACCATGGCGCAACAAGGTTTTTCGACGTCCGAAGACCAGTGGATCACGCTCAAGGACGGCACCCGTCTGGCAACGCGAATCTGGATGCCGGACAGTGCGACGGACACGCCGGTTCCCACCGTGCTGGAATATCTGCCGTACCGCAAACGCGGCGGAACCGACCCGCGCGACGAATCCACCTATCCGGTGTTCGCCGCGGCCGGTATTGCCGGCGTCAGGGTCGATATCCGCGGCTCGGGCGAATCCGACGGCGTCATCGATGGCGAATACACCCCGCGCGAGCTTTCCGATGCCTGCGAAATCCTCGAATGGATTGCCGCCCAGCCCTGGTCGAACGGCAATGTCGGCATGATGGGCATTTCCTGGGGCGGGTTCAACTGCCTGCAGGTGGCCGCTCTCAAACCGCCGCAGCTGAAAGCCGTGATCTCGATCGCCTCCACCGTCGACCGTTACAATGACGATATTCACTACAAGAA
Source organism: Martelella sp. NC20 (assembly GCF_013459645.1). NCBI lineage: Bacteria > Pseudomonadati > Pseudomonadota > Alphaproteobacteria > Hyphomicrobiales > Aurantimonadaceae > Martelella > Martelella soudanensis. The sequence goes on along the minus strand of NZ_CP054862.1, from coordinate 80,734 downwards.
CGGCACGCATCTTTCCGCGCAACTCTCCTGGGCCGGCACGATGCTGGCCTATCAGTCGCGTTCGCCGGATATCGATCTGGTCGGCGACAAATGGAAGGCGATGTGGCTGGAGCGGCTGGAAGGCGAGCCGTTCTTCATGGAGGAATGGCTCGCGCACCAGCGCCGCGACGATTTCTGGAAACACGGCTCGATCTGCGAGGATTTTGACGGTTTCCCCGTACCGGCGCTGGTTATCGCCGGCTGGGCGGACGGCTATCGCAACACGCCGCTGAAGGCCATCGAGGGCCTGCATGAGCGGGGCAAGGCGATTATCGGCCCGTGGATCCACAAATATCCGCATTTCGCATGGCCGAAGCCGCGCATGGATTTCCACACTGAGGCCATTTCATGGTGGAAACGCTGGCTGGATGACGCCGACAACGGCGCGGAACAGCTGCCGCAGATGCGCGCCTATATTCTCGACGGACCGCGTCCGGCGCTCAGGCGCGAAAATGATCCCGGTTACTGGATTGCCAGGCAGGACTGGCAGCCGCCGCAGACGGAGACCCTGACGGTTGCCGCCGACGGTACGCTCAACGCGACCGGCGCCAGCGAAGGCGCCGGCGATATCTACCTGCGTTCCCCGCTCGATACCGGCATCAGCGGCGGCGAATGGTTCACGTTGAAACCCGACGCGGAAATCGCCGGCGACCAGCGCATCGATGACGGCGGCGCGCTGGTTTTCGAAACCGCGCCGCTTGCCGTGGAAGCCGTCTATCTCGGCGCGCCGGAACTCACCGTCGATGTCGCCTGCCAGGGCGACTGGGAAAACCTCGCCGTCCGCATCGTCGATGTCCATCCCGACGGCACGGAAACCCGCGCCTGCTACGGTGTTCTCAACCTTGCCCATCGCAACGGCAACGCCGAACCCGAGGCCATGGAACATGGCCGCAAGACCCGTATTGCCATGCGGCTCGATGCCATGGGCTACCGTTTTGCGCCCGGTCACCGCATCAAGCTTGCATTTTCGACAAGCTACTGGCCGACCATCCTGCCGTCGCCAGAGGCGCCCGGACTGACGATCGATACGGCCAGCATCCGCCTTTGCCTGCCGCTTCTGGGGCAACATGAGCGCATCACCGTCGCCGAGCCGGAAAATCCCGATCCGTTGCCGCAGTATGAAATGCGGCTGCCGGAGGAAACCCGCCGGTCGGTCGAAAGGAATCTGGTGAGCGGCCTGACCCATTACCGCATCTACGAGGATACCGGGCTGGAAGTGCATCCGGAAAACGGACTGCGCACCCGGGAAATCCGCAACGAGGACTGGTCGATCGACCCGAAGGACCCGCTGTCGATGACGGGCGATATCGGCTGGGAAATCCGGATCGAGCGCGACGGCTGGTCGGTGACGACAAAAACCACGACCGCGATGCGCTGCACGGCGGAAGACTGGATCATTGCCGCCAGCGTGACGGCATTCGAGGGCGACCGGGAGATCTTTGCCAAGGCATTCGAAAAGCGCATCCCGCGCGACTTCATGTAGCCGGCCCGGTCATTGATATCGGCAGGGCAAAGAACCGGCCACGGCGGCGGCGGCGTGGTCTGACAGGCTGCTGCAAAACGGCTTCGTTGGCTGTTGTCGCTTGGCACTTAATTGTAAGAATGCGTTGGTTTTGTTCGGGTTGGGCATTTGGCCGTGAGAATAGAAGGAGTAGATTCTCAAATTAAGTGCATTTGTGAAGTGGTCCGGAACTTTGCGGCTTGGACCAGCATGGTCTCGGCGGCATCGTTGGATCGAGCCCTGTTTTCGCCCATCATGTGACTGCTCAGCATCCGGAGCATTTCGGGACCGGCACGTTCGACGATGGCATCGACAGCGAGGCTGTTGATCATGTGGAAGATATTCGCCGTGATACCCTCGGTGACCTGAAGAACCCGCCGCATCGATTTCGCCGTCAGCACGAGGGTCGACGCAGCGGCGTGTTGCGCAGGATCGACGCCACAAGGGCCTCGAACTGATCGTTCGCCGCCCACCTGCTCAAGGTCAACTGCTCGAACCGGCGTGCAAGTTGGACGTCGCCGCCGATCGCTTCGCGCGCATCGTTGACCCCGAAGCAGACAAGCGAGATCTGAAGGCGGCTACTCAGGAAGCGCAGCGTGTTCAGGACAATCCTCTGCTCGCGATAGGTTCCGGCGAGAATGTTGTGCACTTCGTCGATCACCAGCACCTGTACGCCGATCGCTTCATGATCATGGTCTTGCCCATACCGCTGTTGCCGTAGATCGCGACAGAGGGCATGCGGGTGCCACGTGGATGGTCGAGGAGGGCGCTCAGCCGGTCGAACCGGACGCCATTGCCCGTCGTCGCGCCAATAATGAATACGCGCAGCATCTGATCGACGCGAGTTTCCTGGAAAAACACGAAGCCGCCCGCTAAAGCTGGCTCAGACTGCTGACAAACCCCCTTGGCGGGAGCTGGGGACTTGTGATTCTCATGTCCGTTTTCAAGATTTTTGGCATAGGTATTTCGCGTCGCTTTTTCAGCGTCGACGAGGGGGGATATGCTGCCTATTGCAGGGCGCGGCGGCGCTGAGACGACGGTTGATCAGACTCTGATGCGCGGGTTGGATACCGCAAGACCGTGGTTCGTCTCGGGCCTTCCTCTGTCTCACATAGCGCGTGTCGCCATTTCAGGCTCGCAGAATCACAACGAGGGTTGCCCTGACCGGCCGCCACGCCCAGCAATAAGCAGCGTGATGGAATTGAACTTGTTTTCTCTCCTTCGCGTTGATGCCTCTTCGTCAGGCTGTCTTTGTTGGGGGAATGGGAACTGTTGTCGCAATAGCCCAGACGAAAGCCGCAAGCTCGCGCGCGATGGCGACGATGACAATGTTGGTGGGGCGACCGCTGGCTTGCATGCGCCGATACCGCTGGCATAGCCGCACTTGCGCTTTCCAGGCGATCGCTCTGATTGCTTCAGGCAGCCCCTCCGTTCGCTTCAGGATTTCCTGGTTTACACGCGCGGGCAGTCTGTAGGTCCAGGCGCCTTCGACCAGCATGCGTCGCGCACGGATGTTGCCGGCCTTCGTGATCGACCCACGCGACACGCTGGCACCGGTCGAATGCTCTTTGGGAACCAGCCCCAGCCAGGCCATGAACTGACGCGGATTACTGAAGCGTCTAAAGTCGCCGATCTCCGATACCAATGTCATCGCCGAGATCTGCGCGACACCACGCAGGGCTTGGATCGCTTGGACGATCGGGTTAAGCGACCAATCCTGCAAGAGCTCCACCATTTGCCGTGTCAGCCGGTCGCGCCGCTCCTCGATCTGCTCAATGGCACGAATATATTCTTCCATGGCAATTTGCTGCGCGCGATGATCAAAGCGCTGTGTCGCCAACCAGTTTCGATGAGCCCTTGTCCAGTGAGACCGGCCTTCGAAGACCCGCCCGTGCCGGAGCAGAAACGACAACAGGTGCTGGCGTGCCCGCCGTAGATCCGAGACGGACGCCTCCCGCGCCCGGCAAAGATCGCGCATGGCCTCATGTGTTTCGTCGGGAACCCAAATGGACGACAGTTCACCGGCACGCAACAACGCGGCAAGCGCGACAGCGTCCCGGCGATCCGTCTTGATCTGAAGCCCTGGACGCGTGGGAACCAACGATGGTGCAACGACAAGGCATTCATGGCCAAGATCGCGAAGTTGGCGATACAGTCCGTAGCCTGTCGGGCCAGCCTCATAGCAAAGGCACAGGCGTCCGTGACGTCCTGCAAGCCTATCGACAAATTTGCGCACTGCATCAGCACGGTTGGCGATTTCGCCGTAGTAACGCACCTCTCCCTTGCGGCCAGCTTCCGCCAGGCCAATGGCTATTTTTTCTTTGCTCACATCCAAACCAACGTAAAGTGCTGTATCATCGGTCACGGATCGTCTCCTATGTTTGAGGCTCTGGCTGCAAAGTTAACCCTCGTTGCCAACATATTGCGACGCGAGCCACCATGCCGATCAGGGACATGGGGTCTCAAGATCATTGCTGGTGAGGAGGCCAGCAATGATGGTGCGGCGTTGTTCCTGTTGATGACAAAAGCACTGAGACCGTCGCGCCTGAAGGGCAATTCGGTCAACAGGATCATGTTTGGCGTCACCAGAAACTGCAGCAGAGCGAGGACCGTGATCACGCCGCTGGAAACAGCAACCAGTCCGAACACCCGCACAGCACTTTCGTCGCTCTGGAACAGAATGAGGGTCGTCAGAAACATCAGGCGAGGCAGAGCCAGCGGCAGGATCGCCTCGACTGTGTCGGCCGGCGCCACCGAAATTGTTCCAGTTTTCGAGATCCCGAACTTGGCAAGCTCGCTCCACGCCGGGTCTGCCAGACCGGGAAGCGGCAACAGTTGGAACCCGATGACACATAGCAGAGCCACAAACACCCAGACGAACCAATTCAGCAACCACCCCGCGGCGGCGCCGGGAAAACCCGGAAGGCGGCCCCGATGCCAGCGGCGAGACCACACAGGATGACCGACAGGGCCTGTGTGTTGCGGTCCACTGTTCCGAAGGAAAACACCGCAACGAGCAGGCACAGTGCCCACAAGACGATGGCTGTTCGCGATGCGTAGAAAGCCGGATGAAAACCGCCCATCGACAAGTGATTGTTCGGCATCAGAACGGCCCAGCAGCAAATTTGTCTGTCGTCGTGATGGAGCTCGGAGTCCTGAGTGGTGTCGCCAGTATGGCTCATACACTAGTGACCTGGCCCAAGCCATTGCAACGCAAAATCGGAAAATCCTGTGAGTTCCACAACCACTCTTTGACGGAGGACATCTGCAGGTTTCAGTACCTATGGGTCTGTTACCTCATCCCGGTTGCTGTCCTTCCATCGCGATTGCAACAACCGTGAGCCGAGATAGCGGGCGGCCATTGCGCCGGCCGCAGCGCCAATGCCGTCGGCCATGAGATCGTCCCACTTTGCCTGGTGCCCAAAGTGCGGCTGGATCAGTTCGATGACACCTCCATAAGCGGTGAGGCCCAAGAACACCCAGATCGCCAGTCTCGGCCGCACCAAACTCAGCGGGAAGGCGAGGCTGGCAAAGGTAGGTATCGAGCCATTCGATCAAAGGCGCCGGATTGCTCCGGTGCCTTTGCTATCTCTTTGAAGCCGATCAGGGATCAGTTCGGCTGGATCGGGCCGCCCATGCCGCGGTGCAACTGCATTGGCCGGCCGGGAAGTTCCGTGCCAGCAATCTTCCCATCACCATTGGCATCCATGAACTGAAAGTGGCCTTCGATCACGGGCCGCCCGGTCTCCTCGACAAAAGTTTGAAATTCATCCGGCGAGATGAAACCGTCGCTATTGGCGTCATAGTGCTGGAAACTAGCCATGATGCCCGAACCACGCATGGCCATTCTGTCGCCGCGCGGGCCGACATTGTTCTGGCCGGCAAACTGCCCGGGGCCGCCCTTCATCGAGCCGTTCCAGTCGGGGTTGCGCTGCGCGGCAGCATAACGCGGAGGGTTGACGTTGCCGTTGGCCTGCTGTGCGAACGACGGGATTGCCGCTGCGCCAAGAAAGACGGCTACAAGACTGGTTGCCAGCATCAGATTGCGTTTCATGACATCACCTCTTCTGTTTGATGTTCCGATGACCTCAATCTGGTGGCTTTCTGTCGCACAGCGATGCCGTTTTGGCCCTCAATTGTATCCATTTGTCGCAAGACGGCGTTCTGATACAAATCGCGACACAATTTTCCATGTCTCTGTTCAAGTTGCGCTAAAACGTAAGCATGACAAAGGAACCACATATTCTGATCGTTGATGATCACCGGGAAATCCGGGACGCCGTGCGCAGCTATCTGGAGCGCAACGGCTTCCGCGCCACGACCGCGCGCGACGCGTCCGAGATGAACGATAAAATGCGTGTCGGACAGTTTGATCTCATTGTCCTGGATGTGATGATGCCTGGCGAAGATGGCATCTCTGTGTGTCGCCGGCTAAGCGCCGAAGGCTCGGTTCCGATCCTGATGCTGACAGCCCTTGGCGAGGAAACGGACCGGATCGTCGGCCTGGAGGTTGGTGCCGATGATTATCTCCCGAAACCATTCAATCCACGCGAGCTTCTGGCGCGGATTCGCGCCATTTTGAGGCGATCGGAACGCCATCCGAAGATCGCCGGCGCGCCAACGGGCGAGAAACTCCGTTTCGCCGGCTGGACACTCGATACCGATACACGGCGCCTGATTGCCGATGACGGGCGGGAGGAAAGCCTGACCACCGCCGATTTCCGCATTTTGACCACGCTTCTGGCACGGCCACGTTTCGTTATGAGTCGCGAACAACTTCTTGACGCGACGACAGGGCGCGCCGCCAGTGTTTTTGATCGGACAATCGACAACCAGATCAGCCGGTTGCGGCGCAAGATCGAGCATGATCCGGCAGCACCGGAGATTATCGTCACGGTGCGTGGCGGTGGCTACAGCCTTGCCGTCGACGTCGAGCACCTGTCATGAGATCGCTGCTGCCAAAGACATTGCGCGGACAGATCATCCTTCTGATCGTCATCGCACTTGCTCTGGCGCAAGCGCTGACGCTGTGGCTCTTTGTGGATCAGCGCGCGCTTGCCGTGCGTTCCGCGCTGACACTGGAGGCAGCGGACCGGACCGGCAATACGGCGCGCCTGCTCGAAGATGCGCCGCAGGATCTCTGGCCCGATATTCTGAACGCTGCCAGTTCAACGCTGGTGCAATTCACCGTCTCTGACACCCCCTCTGTTACCGATGGCGAGGGCACGGCGCCCTCCTGGATCAGCCAGCGTATTCAGGCAGCCCTCGGCAATAGCGACCCAGAGGCCGTTCGCGTCATGCTGAATACGGTTCGCGATGCTCCCCCAACCCCCGCGCCGTCCGGCGGTGCGATGATGGGCAGCGGGCCCGGTCAGGGACGGGGAGCGACAATAGGCGGCGGCATGCGGCACTTGCGTCAGCCGGGAAACGATCCTCAGCCGAACCGCGAACCGGTCAGCGCGGTCGAACTCAATCTCTCCGTGGCGCTCACCGGTGGCAGATGGCTGAATGTCACCTCGCGCTTTCGCGAACCACCTTATCAATGGGTGTGGAAGGAGGCTGCGCCCTTTGCGCTCACGGCCGCGCTGCTCGCCGCTGTCTTGTGGCTCGCGCTGGCCCGGCTGGTCGGGCCGCTCAAAAGGCTTGGTCATGCCGCTGACCGACTGGGGCGCGGTGAAGACGTTGAGCTGCTGCCGCTTGGCGGACCCGTCGAGATGCATCAACTCGCGGCGTCCTTCAACGAGATGCAGGCCCGTCTCGACCGTTTCGTGCGCGAACGGACTCAATTGCTCGGCGCGCTCAGTCATGACCTGCGCTCGCCGCTCACAGCTTTGCGGGTTCGCGTCGAAATGGTCGATGACGAGGAAACCCGCGAGCGGATGATTTCCACAATCGAGGAAATGCGTGAAATGGTCGAAGCGACGCTCTCCTTCTCCCGCGGCGCGACCGTGAGCGAGCAGGCTGAAGACGTGTCACTGCGAAGCTTCCTGCTCTTGCTTGCCGAGAATTGCCGGGAAACCGGTGGAACCGTCAATACCGGCGCGATTGCCGATATCCGGTTGCGGCTCAGGGTAACCGCGATGCGCAGGGCGCTGCGCAATCTCGTCGAGAATGCCATCCGCTACGGTCACGAAGCCAGTATTTCAGCCAGCGCTGGGAAGGGACAAGCCATCATCCGGATCGACGACACGGGCCCGGGCATTCCCGGCGACAAGATGGAACAGGTCTTCGAGCCCTTTGTGCGTCTTGAAACATCGCGCTCACGTGAGACAGGCGGCGTCGGTCTGGGACTTGCCATCGCACGGACGACGATCTTCGCCCATGGCGGTGACATAACGCTTGAAAATCGCCCGGAAGGCGGGCTCAGGGTGACCGTTACACTGCCGATGCATGATCAGAACAGAACCCGGATCTACGAGTGACACAGCCCGTGTTGACGGTCAGCATCGGCTCTTGATGGGATACAAACCGTCGACCCCGCCGAAATGATATTCATCCGCGTAAACTGCTAGTAGCCGAACGCGAGCCCAAGTACTTTCCAGCGTCAGGTTAAATTCAGATACAGCCCGCTTGGCTCTATCGTCTCGATACCGGCATAGGGGCTTGCGTGAACCGTCAGCAGCCAGAGGCTTGTTGTTGCTGCAAGCACGTAAAGGAAAATTGCGATACTTCCCGCGCGTGTTCTGTCTGCGTGGGTCACCGCGATCGTGATCGATGTTAAGATCGTCAGCGTCAGCAGCATATACCATTTATACTGATTGACGGTCGTGCTGGCGATGGCGAGGCGCACATCGCGTGTTTCCTGCAGGTCATTGAAAATGGAAACGGTCTGATTGATGATCGGAGCAGGTGCATCGCCCTCGGCGATATCCATGATGATGACACGTATTTTCTGAAGAGCCTGCTCGACCGAAGCCGCTGGATGAAGGTTTCCGTTGGCTCCCCATTCGTCCGAGATTACCTTTTCGCGATAGAACTCCATCGCTACTTCAAGGTCAGGCCTGTTCAGGACCTCGGCTTCAGCGTTTCCGATCAGTCGATTGATCGCGGATCGTTCCGAGGTGAGTTCCTGATCGGCCTTTGCATGCAGTGCCCAGATGTCGGCAGCAACAAAGCCGAGAGACAGAGCCCAGGAAGTCGCAATCGTTCCAATGAATGCGCCCAGCGGTATGACGAGAGCATCAGTGCGCGCATATCGGGCAAAAAGGCACAGGACCCAATAGGTCATGACGAACAAGGCAAGACCGAAGACCAGAAACAGCAGGATTGAGGGAACCAGTGCCAGGTTCAGGAAATACGACATTGAAATCCACTTCAGGGAAAACACGGATCAGGCTTTCCTGAGACTACAATCGCCCGGTTAAAATTCTGATTAGTGACGCTCTCGGGTATGAGCAGCGAACTGAATGCCGGCTGCGGATCCCTGTTACAAACAGCCGGCCCGTTTGGCGATGCCGAACCGGTAGTCTACGTTTTAAACAGAACGCGCGAGAAGAACGGTTGCCGTGCCTTCGATCGTGTCTGCGGTTTTTGTGGAACCGCTGAAGAGCATGTAGCTCCTATGATGGCATCAGCTTACAAAAGATAGAATGTCATTGAAATCGGGTTTCAGGTTTGCGTTTGCCGGACCCGGGGAGAACACATTGAAAAAATATCTCTTTGCATGCGCTTTATCTCTGTGTGTTCCACAAATTCTCCATGCGACTGACAGTATCGCTCCGGCTCCGGACGCCTCGACAGCTTCGGAAGCCAGTGCCTCCGACTGGGCACTTCAGATTACACCAGGCAGCGCCTCACGCGGGTTGACGTCCTGCCAGTACCTTTTCACCGCCAGCTGCTGGTCGTACGGGGGATCGTTCGTCATGGTGCGGTATTCAGGGCCGTGATGGATGACCAGTTCACCATCCAGCCATTCCAGAATAGCGCTGTCGCCGCTGGCGTCCGAGAGTGACAGATGCACCTTCGCCAGTCGTCCGGGCTGATCGGGAACGTCGGCGGTCACCGCGTCGAAAGGATTGGCTTCGATATCGACTACCGCTTCAGCAACGCTGCCGTAATTGTCCAGGAAATACTGCGCCCAGATCGACAGCGACATTTCGGGGTTTGTCCCGTCATTCTTGGGGTATTCGGAGGCCACCAGCCAGAGCATGTTGGCCACCAGGCCGGCTTCGTTCATGCCATCCACCGTGGAGAAGTCATACCCGGAAACAATCATGCTTCCATATTTTTACGTCCAGATCAGCGAATTCTCGCCCGCCTCGCCATTTCGCTCCATTCCGCGCGGGAACACCCACAGGTTGGAAAGCATCGGCAGGCTCCAGTCCATGGAACGCGCCGTCAGAATGCGATCTTCCGGACCATGATAGACAACACGCGTGCAGGCATCGGCGATTGGCGCCGCGGCCACTGAAAGCGCGGCGGCCAGGGTCAGGCTGCGCCAAAGCGATCTGTTTGCTTTCAAAATCATCCCTCCAGTTTCGTACAGCGGTCACCCTTTGAGCCCAAGGGAAACAACCGGCTGAACCAGCTTGGATGGTCGCAAGTGGATCGGTCAAGGTTAAGTGACGACAAACACACCCCAAGCGTCTTGTCCTAGGCCCAAAGGTCTTGAAGGAATATGAACCGGCGGCCCTATCGCTACGACATCCTTCTGCATAGAATTCAAATACTCGTACTTCCACGGAGAAAGGAATTCCTAACTTCAAGTTGTCACTGCAGCTTAGAACCGATAGAGCGCTGCGGGATTGTCCTGCAGCACCGCCCTGAGGCCTTCTTGCGGCAGAACCCGTTTCAGCAAATCGAGCATCGGCGCGAGACGCGGCACGGGCGGCGGCGTCATCACGTGGGGCCAGTCACTGCCCCAGAGGCAGCGATCGGGCCAGCCCTGCACAAGCCGCAAAACCAGATCGGCGAGGTCATCATAGTTGTCCGGCCGTGTGCTGACCCGGGTGGGCGTGTCTTCCAGCCGGATTTCATGCTCCCAGGGAATGTTGAGGTCGTATTCGTACAAAAACCGGCTGCCCTTGCGCAGTTTCAGGTCGCCGAGCACGATGTTGGCAGATTCGGCACTCAGCTCCCATGACCCGTAGCAGACCGTGTGCACGACGAACTGATACAGATGAATGTCGTCCCAACCCATCGCGACCTGGAGAACGCCATGGAACTTTCGCAAGGTCATGGTCGATGGCACCTGCACCCGGCGCCAGACCATCGGGCTCAGACCTTTCAGCCAGACCCGGAATTGCAGGACCGCGGGCGTTTCATCCGGCGTGGGTGGGCTGCCTGTTGCGGCTGGCGAATGTCGTTTCTTGCGGGCTGGTTTCAAAAATGCAGGCCTCGGCGGGTAGGGCGATAATCATCGCTCACTCATACCGCATTCACCCAACGCCGGCATCTGCCACATAATTCCTCATGCTCTCGATATCGTACTCGACGTACCGGCCGAGGGCGGCGCCTTTCCGGTTCTCGCCCTTCGCGAAGGCGCGCGCGAACGGACCGGCAGCATGTCCGGCTATGACTGACGGATCGACGGTGCAGACCAGTTGCGCGCGCGCCGTGGCGACCGCATCCGGCTCGCCATGACCAACATGTCGACGATGGGTCACCCTATGCATCTGCATGGCCACCACTTCCGGGTCGTCGGCCTCAATGGCAAGGCGATGGACGGGGCACTGCGCGACACTGTCTATGTGCCGCCGATGGCGACGGTCGATATCGCATTCGTCGCCGACAATCCCGGCCACTGGCCCTTCCATTGCCACCACCTCTATCACATGGCGAGCGGCATGATGGCTTACGTCGACTACGAAGGATCGATCTGAAGCGGGTCAAAACCGTCGCGCTCCACATGAACGCCAAAGCGGGTGGAATGATCAATAGAAGGGCAGCAGCAAGGAAGGAAGCGCTGCGATGCCACCCCGGACGAAATAGGACTGTGTGAAATTCACACTGCTGCCTCCGGTATCGGACCGCATCCAGACCGCAGCGGTTGCCCAGAAAGGATATGGAACGGCGACCCTGTGGTTGTGATACTCTTCCGCATAAAGTTCCAATACCCGAACACGAATTTGGGCCCGGTGGGATGACAAAAATGGGGCCGTTTAGCGCGGCAGACCTCGTTCTCCGCCCCATGCATGACACCTGCTGGCAGGTGGAGATCTCTTGAAAACAGACAGGGCCAACACCTCTGTGAGGAAATAGCTGGCACCTGGGCTTTCGATAACATGGGTTGGCGAGGGTTACGCCGATGACGACCTGCTTATCTGAAGCGGCTCGCTCGGTGTCGCGCCAAAGTGGCGCTAAATTGCGGCAGGACAGCTTGTCGGCGCGGAACGAGCCCTTCTCAATCTTCGCGCGAGTGCGGCTGTATGTTTGAGTGTTTTCAAAGGCCTCAATAGCCAAGGAACGATGAAACCCTGAACAAAAGTCACTTTCTCTTGCATGGCGCGGTACGAGCGGCCTATTGTTTCATGGAATTCCTGTTCAAACTACAACCAAAGTAGACACTATTCTTCAGCAAACGCACTGCCCCGCAAGCTCCACAAACCGGGAGACAATCCGTATGAAAAAGAACCTTCTGCTTTCCTCCTGCCTCGCGCTCGCGCTGGCTGCGCCAGCCTATGCTGCGAGCCCGCAGCCGGATGAAACGCTGGCCGGCGATCAGAGCCTTAACTACTGGCTGCTCGATGCCATCAAGACCAAAGATCCGCAGCTCAACAGCGCGACCGAAGGCTCGGATGTGGCACGGCAGCTCTTCGAGGGCCTTTATAACCAGAATAATGCCGGTGAGCTGGTGCCGGGCGTTGCTACCGATTACGAGGTTTCCGAAGATCAGACCGTCTATACCTTCCACCTTCGTCCCGAGGCTAAATGGTCGAACGGCGAGCCGGTAACGGCTGAGGATTTTGTGTTCGCCTGGCAGCGCCTTGCTGATCCGGCAACCGGTTCGACCTATGCCTGGTATGAAGAGCTGATGAATGTGAAAAACGCGTCCGCGATCGTCGCCGGCGAAGTGGATCCTTCAGAACTCGGTGTTAAGGCTGTCGATGATCACACATTCGAGGTCACGCTAGATAGCCCGATCCCTTATTTCATCAAGATGACGACTCACACATCAACCTTTCCGGTCAATAGGGCCGTGGTTGAGGAGTTTGGCGATCAGTGGACGCTGCCAGAAAACATGGTTGGCAACGGCGCCTACAAGCTTGTTGAAGATAAGCTCGGCCAGGATCTGACCCTCGAGCGCAACGAGAACTACTGGGACAACGACAACACCGTCATCGAAACCATCCATTTCCAGGCGATCAACGACAAGAACGCAGCGCTGACGCGTTATCTTGCCGGTGAGCTGGACCGTATTGAGCTGCCTTCCGGCCAGTTCCCGCGTTTGAAGGAAGAATATCCGGATCAGACCCATGCCGTGCCGAGATCCTGCACCTATGCTTATCTGTTCAACGTTTCCGAAAAGGGCCCGGAAGCGCTGAAGGATGTGCGTGTGCGCAAGGCGCTTTCCTATGCGCTGAACCGCGATATCATCGTCGACAACATTACCCGCGGCGGCCAGAAACCTGCCTATAGCTGGACCTACTATGCGACGGCCGACTTTAAGCCGCCGGTGACCGACTATTCCGAGTGGACACAGGCCGAGCGCAACGAAAAGGCAATCGAGCTTTTGAAGGAAGCGGGCTATGACAAAAGCAACCCGCTGGAACTGACGCTTTCCTATAACACCTCCGACGACCACAAGAAGATCGCGATCGCTGCACAGCAGTTCTGGAAGGCGATCGGCGTCAATGTCACGCTCAACAATACAGAGTGGAAGGTCTATCTCGACCATCTGAAAAACAAGGAATTCGACATCGGCCGCTACGCCTGGTGCGGCGATTATGACGAAGCATCGACCTATCTCGACTATTTCCGCTCCGGCGGCATGAATTATGGCGGTTTTTCAGATCCCGACTACGATGCAGCGATGAAGGCATCGCTGACGGCCGACAGCCCGTCGACCGACTACGACAAGGCCGAGCAGATTCTGGCGGAGGAAATGCCGCTGGCGCCGATCTATTTCTATTCGACTCCGGTGATGGTTCCCGCCGACCTGAAGGGTCTGCCGGTCCAAAACGTGCTGCAGAACTGGTACGCGAAAGATCTCTATCGCGTTGCCAACTGAGGTCTGAAACCGGCTCTCGGGGGCGGCGGCGTTTGCCGCAGCCTCCGGTGAGGCCGCATCGTTCGATTTGTCCCGACCCAGAAAGCCTCTGTCCTCTTGGGCCCGGGTGAAGGACTGGAGCACAAGGCTGAGCCTGGCCGAACATGACTGGTTACATCATAAAGCGCCTGTTTGTGGCGATTCCGACGATCCTGCTGCTGATCGTCTTTTCCTTTTTCCTCATGCATGCCGCGCCCGGCGGCCCATTTTCGTCCGAACGCGCCTTGCCGCCGCAGGTGCTTGCGAACATCAATGCGAAATATGGTCTCGACCAGCCTCTGTGGAAACAGCTTTTCGATTACATCTGGGGCATCGTCTCGCGGTTCGATTTTGGACCGTCATTCGTCTATCCTGACCAGACGGTGAACTCGATCATATCGCAGGGATTCCCCGTGACCCTCACCTATGGCCTGCTGTCGGCCATCGTCGCGGTGTTGGTCGGGGTGACATTGGGCGTGATTGCCGCTGTGCGGCACAACACATGGCTGGACAGCCTGGCCGTCGGCATTTCGGTTGGCGCACAGGTTCTACCGAACTTCGTCATGGCCCCGATCCTTGTTCTGGTATTTACACTTTGGTTGCGCTGGCTGCCCGGCGGTGGCTGGGAAGGCCTTGGCCATCCTGCCTATATGGTGATGCCGGTGATTGCGCTTTCGACATCCTATATGGCGTCTCTGGCCCGCATCACCCGCTCCTCAATGCTGGAAGTCCTCAACTCCAATCATATCCGCACGGCGAAGGCCAAGGGCTTGCCGATGCGCCGTGTGGTGATGAGACATGCGCTGAAGCCGTCGCTGCTGCCGGTCATTTCCTATCTCGGTCCCGCCTTTGTCGGGATGATCACCGGCTCGGTGGTGATCGACATGTATTTTTCAACGGGCGGCATCGGGAAATTCTTTGTCGAATCGGCGCTTAACCGTGACTACGCCGTGATGATGGGTATTACCATCCTGCTCGGCACGCTCACCATCGCCTTCAATCTCTTTGTCGATATCCTGTACGCGTGGATCGACCCGAAAATCAGGTATTGAGCCATGCTGATCGAAAGACAGAAAATGGAAAGCCTTTCGGAGGCCATGGCTGACGAGGCCGAGAAGGGGCGCTCGCCCTGGGCCGACGCCCGGGTGCGGTTCTTCAAGAACAGACAGGCGGTTATCGGGCTCTGTCTGCTGATCTTCGTCATGGCTTTTGCCGTTTTCGGCCCTTGGATTTCCCGCTGGCCGATTGACGAGATCGATTTCATGGTGATGGGCGACATTGTGCATGACGGAGCGCCCTCCTTCGCCAACGGTCACTATTTTGGCACGGATGATCTCGGCCGTGATCTTTTCGCCCGTACGGTGCTCGGCACGCAGATCTCGCTGACCGTCGGCCTTATCGGCGCCTCGATTGCGGTCGTCGTCGGCACGATTTATGGCGCGGCGTCTGGGTTTCTCGGTGGCCGGATCGATAATCTCATGATGCGGACCGTCGATATCCTGCTCGCCATTCCCTACATGTTCGTGCTCATCCTGCTGCTGGTCATGTTCGGCCGTTCGATCGTGTTGCTTTTTGTCGGTATCGGGCTTTTGTCATGGCTTGATATGAGCCGCATCGTGCGCGGCCAGACCCTTTCGCTGAAAGGTCGTGAGTATGTTGAGGCAGCGCGGGCGACGGGGGTGGCGTCAGGGACGATCATCCGCCGTCATATCGTTCCCAATCTTCTGGGCGTGGTCATTGTCTACGCGACGCTTCTGGTCCCGGGCATGATTCTGTCGGAAAGCTTCATTTCTTTCCTCGGCCTCGGTGTCCAGGAGCCGCTGACCAGTCTTGGCGCGCTGATTTCCGAAGGCGCAGCAACGATGAATTACGGCACGCTCTGGCAGCTCGTCTTCCCGCTTTTCTTCTTCATCGTCACATTGTTCTCGTTCTTCTTTCTGGGCGACGGCCTGCGCGATGCGCTAGACCCGAAGGATCGCTGACATGACGCTTCTCGACGTTTCCAAACTGGATATCCGGTTCACCACAAATTCCGGTCCCGTCTACGCCGTGCGCGGCGTAGACTTCAGGCTCGATCGCGGCGAAACGTTGGCAATCGTCGGTGAAAGCGGTTCGGGCAAAAGCCAGACGGTTTTCGCAATAATGGGTCTGCTTGCCTCCAATGGCGTCGCTTCCGGCTCGGTGAGCTTCGATGGCACCGAAATCCTCAATGCCCCGCCAAGGGTGATCAATCCCATCCGCGCCAACCGCATGGCAATCGTTTTTCAGGATCCGATGACCTCGCTGAATCCCTATATGCGGGTTTCCGAGCAGATGGCGGAAGTGCTTCAGCTTCACAAGGGCATGTCGAAGCGCTCCGCGATCGCGGAAAGCGTGCGCATGCTTGATGCCGTGCGTATTCCCGACGCGAATTCGCGGATCAGTCTCTATCCGCACGAGTTCTCAGGCGGCATGCGCCAGCGGGTGATGATCGCCATGGCGCTGCTCTGTCGCCCCGAAGTATTGATAGCCGATGAGCCGACCACGGCGCTTGACGTGACTGTTCAGGCCCAGATCATGCGGCTGCTTTCCGAGCTTCAGCGCGAATTCGGCATGGCTCTCATTCTCATCACCCACGACCTCGGTGTGGTCGCAGGTGCGGCCGAACGGGCGATGGTGATGTATGGCGGGCAGGTCATGGAAAAAGGCCCGGTCGACACACTGTTCAAGGACGCAACGCATCCGTACACGCGCGGGCTTATCGGCTCCATTCCACGCGTTGACCGCAATGACGAAATGCTGCGGTCCATTCCCGGTAATCCGCCCAATATGGCCCGCCTGCAGCAGGGCTGTCCGTTCGCGCCGCGTTGCGATTTCGCCGGCGAGGACTGTCTTGAACATCTCGAACCTTTGACAGAGTTCGCGCCGGGCCGGCTGCGCGCCTGCAACAGGCCGATTGTCGAGGTAACCGGCGGCGACGCGGAAGCCAGAGGAGACGTGCAATGACGAGTGATGTTCTGCTGAAGGCGGAAGACGTCCGCGTCACCTTTGATATTTACCGCCCGGGCGGTATGCCCTGGCACAAGCCGCTGTCACTGCATGCTGTCAATGGCGTCAGCTTCGAACTTCGTCCGGGCGAGACACTGGGCGTTGTCGGAGAATCCGGTTGCGGCAAGTCGACGTTGGCGCGCGCGATGATCCGCATGGTCCCGGCAACCGGCTCGGCGCTCTGGAACGGAGAGACGAATCTGCTGGAGCTTTCTCCGCGCGAAATGCTGCTTTACCGCAGAGATATCCAGATGATCTTTCAGGACCCTCTGGCAAGCCTCAACCCGCGAATGAAGGTCGGCGATATCATCGCGGAGCCACTGATCACTCATCAGAAGGGAATGGCAAAAGAAGAGGTTCGAGCACGGGTTCAGGAAATGATGAGCCGCGTGGGTCTTCTGCCCAACCAGATCAACCGTTATCCGCATGAGTTTTCCGGCGGCCAGTGCCAGCGTATCGGCATCGCTCGCGCGCTGATCGTCCGTCCGAAGCTGATTATATGCGACGAGCCGGTCTCGGCGCTTGATGTGTCGATCCAGGCCCAGGTCATCAACCTGCTGATGGAATTGCAACGTGAGCTGGGCCTTGCGCTGATGTTCATTGCCCACGACCTGTCGGTGGTCAAGCACATCTCGACGCGGGTCATGGTGCTTTATCTCGGGCGTGTGATGGAAGTGGCGCCGAGTGATGAGCTTTATGCCTCGCCTCAACATCCCTATACACAGGCCCTGCTTTCTGCCGTGCCGATTCCCGATCCCGAGATCGAGCGCAAAAAGAAGGCACTGCCGCTTGAAGGCGACCTGCCGAGCCCCCTCAATCCGCCATCGGGCTGCGTTTTCCGCACTCGTTGTCCCCGGGCGACGGCAATCTGCGCCGAAGAGATCCCGGCTCTCCGCACTGATCCGGACAAAGGACCTCAACACAGTTTCGCCTGCCACCACCCCGGGCCTGAGATAGAGGCTGTGCACGCATGATCAAGTTTACCACCTGTGATATCCGGAAAGGAAGGACGAGCCGGTTTACCTAGACTAAATGTTCGCCTTGGGACCGGGTGACCCGTCTCACACTATGCAGGTATCGAGGGTTGCGTAAGTTAACCTCACACAGAGCCTCATGCATAGGAGACGGGCCATGGACTATATTCAGAATCATGGGCTCGCTGCGCAACTTTCGGAGCGGCAAATTCCATGCCTATGGTCAACATACGGTTAAGCCCGAAAATTCGCGACATTTGCGACAGGCCCCTTACGATTCAATGCTGGATTTCCCAGGCCCTGCACACGGTCGACAATGAGAGACGACAATACAAGCTACTTGAGCCACATCTCTCTTGTTTCCGATTTTTTGAAATCCCACCCGTCTCAGGGGCGTTGATACAGAACAGGCACGACATGCGAGAGCATCGGCGTACCCGGCTCGATGAGGTGCATGGCAAATTGTGCGGGTTCGTCTGAGAAGCTGTATGGCTGGTTATCACGCAGATCGAAGGTGATCTGGTGCGATGACGAGGGTGACACGAAAACGGGGGCGCCGCCGCAGGAACCGATGATCGCCCGATGCATGTGCCCGCACAGAATACCCCTGACCTTTCCATGCGCTTCGACCAGACGTGCAAGGCGCTCCCGCCCTTCAAGCAACCCCATGGAATCCATATCGCGCAGACCAGTGGTCAGCGGCGGATGATGCATGAAAATCAGAACGTCGTTTTGTCGTTGACGCGCAAGTGCGTCCTCAAGCCAGTTGAGCCGGGCTTGGCAGAGCTCTCCGTGCGGCGCACCTTCGACCAGCGTATCCAGACCAATGATGGTGATCGGGAAGCGGCTGTCACACAAGCAAAGATGACCTGAGTCCGTATTCCCGACAAAATCGGCAAGTGCCTCACGCATTGGCGCGCGGGCATCATGGTTTCCCGGCACGGCCAGAACGGTCAATCCGAGTTTGCTGAGTGCCGCGCCGACATATTGATACTCCTCGAGCGTTGCGTCCTCACCAAGGTCCCCGGAAAAAAGAACGATGTCGGGCTGAACGAGCTGCTTTGCAAGGTTGGCCATCAGTCGGTCGAACGACGCCTTCGTATCGAAGCGCCCGGCAAGCTTTCCGTCGCCAAGCAGAAGGTGACTGTCGGTGATCTGAGCTATCAGCATAAACCGTTCCTTTTCAAAACACTGCGGAGATATGGCGCGACGAAACCGCGCCGATCCTAGCATGCTGCGACGTCGATCCGAAGCGCACGCCGACATCAAAATGTGATATCTCTAATTATAAAACCTCAAAACACTCATTTTACGAAATGCGGCTTCATGGCTTACTTAGCCATCGTTTACTTTATTTCCTTCATAAAACTGATAAAAATGAGGCATATTCGTTAGATCAGCGGCAAATCTGCAGCCGTCAGGTTGGAAATTAAGCTCGTAGTGCTTGCATTAAATCCACATTTCAGGAGAAAAATTAGAATGAAAGCCACAAAATTCAACATTTCCAGACGCGGTCTGTTGGCTGGCGGCCTTGCCACCCCCTTCGTCAGCATGATGCCGCACGTGCTCATGCCTGCGCACGCCGCCGAGACGGTGAAGCTTCAGTTCATGTATCCCGTCGGTGTTTCGGGCGATATCAACACGATCATTTCGGGCATGATAGACGAGTTCAACGCGACCCATGACGGGATCGTCGTCGAGGCGATCTACGCCGGTAGCTACGACAACACCGAACAGAAGGTTATTACGTCGCTCGGTGTCGGCGAACCACCCTCACTGTGGCTCCCGATCAACTCCTCGCTGCAGACATTCCTGGGCCTTGATGCACTCGAGGACATTACCGAGCAGGCCAAGTCCGACGATATCTACGACGATTTCATCGGCGGTTTTCTTGGCACCGCGATTTCCGATGACCGTCTCTACGGGCTTTCCTTCCAGCCTTCGACGCCGGTCCTCTATTACAACAAGGATGCCTTTGCAGAAGTCGGCATTCCCGAAGCGCCGCAGACCTGGGACCAGCTTTTCGAAACAGCCAAAGCTCTGACGGTTCGCGATGGCGACGAGCTGAAACGCTGGGGCCTGATCATCGGCGGCGGCTGGCACGACTGGATGTTTGAGGGTTATTGCCGTCAGAACGGCCTGGTTCCTTGGGAGCAGGACAAGGTTCTGTGGGATCGCCCGGAATCTGTCGAGGCGCTCGCATTCTGGAAAACCATGGTTGATGCCGGCTGCATGGCGCCTGCTTCGACATGGCAGGGCTCCGCCAACGACTTCATGGCCGGCTCGACCGCGATGCTCTACCACTCCACCGGCTCGCTGACCAACCTGCGCACCTCCTCTCCGTTCGAGGTTGGCGTGGCCTTCATGCCGAAGCGGAAGACCTGGGGCGCTTCGCAGGGTGGCGGACCGATCATGATCGCCAAGAACCAGTCGGACGCCCAGAAGGAAGCCGCCTATACCTTCGCGCGCTGGATGACCAACACCGAAAACCAGGCCGCATGGAGCCGCGCTACGGGCTACCTTGCCGTGCGCAAATCCTCCTGGGAAATGCCTGAAATGCAGGAATATCTGGTTGAGGTTCCGCAGGCCAAGGTTGCCATGGAGCAGTCGGCCTATTCCGGTGCATTCCTGCAGGTTCCGGCCTATTCCAAGGCACGCGAAGTGCTGAAGAGCGCCATCGATCGCACGCTTGCCGGTGAAGTCGAAGTGGAAGCTGCACTTGCCAGCGCCACGGACGAGGTGAACCGCGAGATTGCCCGCGTCATGCGTCGCCAGCAGCGCGGCTGACAAACTTTGGCAATGAAGGGCGCGGACCAGGTGGTCCGCGCCCTTGTTTCATCCCTTTCAGGATAGCCACATGTCTCAAAACCTCGCTCGCACACAGAGAAAGGAAATGCTGCTGGCCTATGCCCTGCTGCTTCCCTCTCTGGTATTCCTTGCGGCATTCACCTATTGGCCGATCGTGCGCTCGATCTGGTTCAGCCTGCATGATGTCTTGCTCGGCGATCCGGACATCTACTGGCTCGGCGCGGAAAACTATCTGAGACTTCTCAACGACCGGCTTTTCTGGAAGGTTCTCGGGAACACCGCTTTCTACACGCTCACCTCCGTTCCGCTTTCGATTGCCGCAGCACTGCTTCTGGCTGTCGCGCTTGACAGCAAGTTGCGCGGCATGGCGATCTACCGGTCTGCTTTCTTCTATCCAGTGATGATCCCCTCGGTCGCGGCGGGCATGGTCTGGGTCTTTCTGTATGCGCCGGGTTACGGTCCCATCAACGAGGCGTTGACCGGGCTTGGCCTGCCGCGTCTTGACTGGCTCTATGACAGCAAATGGGCGCTTCCGGCCATCGTGATCATGAGCATCTGGAAATATTCCGGCTATTTCATGCTGATCCTGCTGGCGGCCCTGAAGCTCGTGCCCTCGGATCTGCACGAGGCGGCCAAGCTTGATGGCATAAGCGCCTGGGACCGGCTCATCCACATCACAATCCCGATGATCTCGCCGACGCTCTATTTCGTCATCATCATCGGTACGCTGCATAGCTATCAGATCTTCGACTATGTCTATGTGATGACCCAGGGCGGCCCCGCCGACAGCACCAATGTGCTGACCTTCTATATCTATCAGAACGGGTTCCAGTATCAGGATATCGGCTACGCTTCGGCTCTGGCGAATGCGCTTCTCATCTTCGTACTTGGACTTATCGGCCTGGTTTCCCTGACACTTGGACGCCGCGTCCACTACCTCGGAGAACGGTAATGGTCCTCGACACATCTGTGACGCCCGATATTGCCTCCGCTCCGGCTGCTGCTCGCCGCTCCGGCTGGCGGCGAGCGCTGAAAGGCCAATGGCTGCATCTCATCATGCTGCCACTCGCGTTTCTCTGGCTTTGCCCACTGATCTGGATTGCGGTTACCTCGCTGAAAACAAGCGCGGAAGTGTTCGACCCAGCTGCCGGCTTCTTTCCCGCGACACCCAATTTCTCGAACTATCCGAGCACGCTTTCGGTTGCGCCTTTCGGGAAGTACCTGGTGAACTCGATCATCGTCACCAGTTCAATTCTGGCTGCCCAGCTCGTGACGATCACGCTTGCGGCCTATGCTTTTGCGCGGCTGAACTTTCCCGGCAAGAACGTCCTGTTCACGCTGTTTCTGCTGCAGGTGATGTTTCCGATCTATGCGATCTTTCTCACCAATTTCGTGACGCTAAGGGAAATGGGACTGGTCAATACCATCCCGGCGATGATCGTGCCCTTCGTTGCATCCGGTTATGGCACATTCATGCTGCGCCAGAGTTTCCGTCAGGTTCCTTCGGAACTCTCCGATGCAGCACGGCTTGATGGCTGCAATCACCTTGAGATCCTGTGGCATGTCTATCTGCCGCTGGTGCAGCCGACGCTGATCGCCTTCGGCATCATCTCGGTCGTGACCCACTGGAACGATTACATGTGGCCGCTTCTGGTTACCAATTCGGAAGATATCCGCACCTTGCCGATCGGGCTTGGCCTGCTCGCCAAGGCAGACAGCGGCGCCGACTGGCCGCGGCTGATGGCCGGCACCACCATTGTGGTATCGCCGCTTCTGGTGCTGTTCGTGATCTTCCAGCGGCGCTTCATCGACAGCTTCATGCATACCGGCGTCAAGTGACGCTGCAATTCGGAGATAAAACATGGCCACTGTTCAGCTGGACAATGTCAGCAAATCCTATGGCAAGAGCCGGACTGTGCATGACATCAATCTGACGATTGAAGACAAGGAATTCATGGTGATGGTCGGGCCATCGGGCTGCGGCAAGTCGACCACGCTCAGGATGATTGCTGGACTTGAAGACATTACCACGGGCCAGCTGGTGATCGACGGGCGCGACGTGACCGATGTTTCGCCGCAGAAACGCGACATCGCCATGGTGTTCCAGAGCTACGCGCTCTATCCGCACATGACGGCCTATCGCAACATGGCTTTTGGCCTGATGAAGACGACGCGACTGACAAAGCCGGAAATCAACACCCGCATTCACGAGGCAGCTGAAATCCTGCATATCACCGATCTGCTCGACCGGCGACCGAAGGAGCTTTCGGGCGGCGAGCGGCAGCGCGTTGCTATCGGCCGGGCGCTTGTCCGAAAGCCCAAGGTGTTCCTGTTTGATGAACCGCTCTCCAATCTCGACGCAAAGCTGCGCAACCGCATGCGTGCCGAGTTGAAGCGCCTCCATACCGAACTGGGACTGACCGTTATCTATGTGACGCACGATCAGATCGAGGCGATGACGCTTGGAACGCGCGTTGCGATGATGTCGAAGGGCCGTCTTCAGCAGGTTGGCGCGCCGATGGAACTTTACATGAAGCCTGCCAACACCTTCGTTGCGACCTTTATCGGCTCGCCCGAAATGGGACTGATCCCGTGCAAGTCCTCTGCCGGCAAGATCGGTCACAATGCATTCATTCAGGAAATCGCGATTGGAAACGATCTGCCGAACGACATCATCATCGGCATTCGTCCGGAGGAGATGACAATCACCCAGCACGGAATGGCCCGCGGGCGCGTGGAACGGACAGAACTGATTGGTGCCGAAGCGCTGGTCGAGGTGGCGCTTGGCGAACACCACGTTGTCATCAAGAGCCCGGTCATGGGAGCACCGGAAATCGGCGATGATGTCGGTGTCGACTTCGATCTCGCCCGGATGCGGGTGTTCGATGCCGCTTCCGGCCATGCTATTTGGCCGCAGGCCTGATGGGGGTAGAATGAGCCGCTCAGTTAGACAACAACAGATCCTGAACTTGCTGGAAACGCGGGGGCGCGCTGCGATATCGTTTCTCGCCGAAGAATTCGAGGTCTCCGACGAGACGATCCGGCGTGACCTGAAAGTGCTGTCCGGCGAAGGCATCGTTGAGAAGTTTCATGGCGGTGTGCGCTTGTCGATGCCGCGCGCCGAACCGCCCTTCGAGCGCCGCCTGACCGAGGCTTCGGCAGCGAAGGCCGCCATTGCCGCGCGGGCTGCAAAGCATATCCGCGAGGGTGCGACCCTACTGTTGGACAACTCCACAACCGCCTGCTTTCTCGCGCGGGAACTGACCCGGCGCGAACCGATGACAATCCTGACGATCTCGCTGGAAGTTGCCCAGATTCTTGCCACATCCGGCAAGCAGCATCGCGTGATCATACCGGGCGGAGAACTGCGTTCTGCCGACAAGACGATCATCGGTGCAGGTGCGATCAGCTTCCTGTCGGAATTCACGCCGAGCTATTTCGTAATGTCGGTGGTCGCCGGCTCCGTCAATGGCTGTCAGGATTTCGATCTCTTCGAGGTCGAGTTCAAGCGCGCCATGCTGTCGCGCGCCGATGAAACCATCCTGTTGATGGATTCCAGCAAGTTTTCGAAATCGGGACTCGTTCAGGTCTGCAGCTGGTCGGATATCGACGTGCTGGTGACCGATCACGCTCCACAGGAAGTCCTTGACCAAATCGAATACGGACATGTGCTGCTGTCTGAGACAGCGCCGTCTGGAGAAGCTGAATGAACACATTGGACGATTTTGAAGCCGCCGCGAAGAATGCGCTGGCAGCGTCGCGCAAGCTGGCACGTTCGCATTTTCGCCAAGGGTTGGAGGTCGATCACAAAAGCGACCAAAGCCCGGTAACGCAGGCAGATCGCGCCATCGAAGAAAGCATGAAAGCCGTGCTGAGCGGGCTTTTTCCCGAACATGGAATATTCGGAGAGGAATTCGGCGTGTCTGGAAGCGATGCGCGTTACCTCTGGGTGCTTGATCCAATCGATGGAACCAAGAGTTTCATTTCCGGCGTACCCATCTTCGGAACACTGATAGCCCTGCTGGACAATGGCTCGCCCGTGCTCGGCGGGATCGACATTCCGATCCTCAACGAAACCTGGATCGCCCTGAAAGACAGCCCCACCCAAATCAATGGTAAGCCATGCCGGAGTGGATCGTGCGAACAGCTGGATGAGGCAATCCTCTTTGCCACGTCGCCGGATCAATTTGACAACGATGAATATGCTGCCTTCGAGGCGCTCAGCAGTGCCTGCTCATCGAGGAGGTTTGGTGGCGATTGCTATAGCTACGGCCTGTTGGCATCGGGACATATCGACCTCATTATGGAAGCCGGACTTGAACCCTATGACTACCTTGCGCTTGTGCCGGTCGTGACCGGTGCTGGCGGCGTCATCACCGACTGGCAGGGCAAGCCGCTGACGCTTCAGTCAAAAGGGCAAGTGATCGCTGCCGCCACGCCGGCGCTTCACCGCGCCGCACTTCTGCGGCTTTCTATCTGTCCATGATAGACGTTAAGCAGTGCCGGAACAGCCTGGTATTTTGATCTGAGGTGACATGGTCTTCGGGCGCCATCCAGACATGACAACACCATCCGAAGTGGTAACGCCGCGTGGCCCTCGGTTGCTCAGGCGCAGCGCATGGAACTGTCGTTTCCATTGCGTCTCGCCGCCATGCTGTATAGGTTTCGCAATACTGAATTCAGGCGAGCCCAACGGGGCACTTCGGCCCCCGATATATCGAAGGGCCGATCAGAACGCGCATGAGATGGGATCAAAGCATGACCGACCCCTATGAGACCCTCGGCGTTGCTCGCACCGCGACCGACAAGGAGATCAAGGATGCGTTCAAGAAGCTTGCGCGCAAATATCATCCTGATCTGCATCCGGATGACAAGACGGCCGAGGAGAGGTTCAAGACCATCTCGGCGGCAAACGACCTGCTCAAGGACAAGGAGAAGCGTCGGCGGTTCGACGCGGGCGAGATCGACGCCAGCGGAGCGGAGAAGCCCCAACAGCGGTATTACCGTGATTTCGCCGACGGACCGGGCCACCCTTCCCACGCAGCGCAGGATGGCTTTGCCGGTAATGAGGATCTGGAGGATTTTCTGGCCCGCGCTTTCGGCGCCGGGGCCGGGACGAGACAGTCACAGGGCTCATTTCGGGCGCGGGGGCAGGATGTGAGCTACGTGCTGCCGGTCAGCTTCATGGACGCGGCCAACGGCGCTGTTCGCACCATCACATTGCCCAAGGGCAAGACACTGAACGTGACCATCCCCGAGGGCGCCGACGACCGGCAGATGTTGCGGCTGAAAGGCCAGGGCATGCCCGGCTTCGGCGGCGGGCCGGCCGGTGACGCCTTTGTCGAACTGCATGTCGAGCCGCACGCGTTTTTCCACCGCAAGGACGACAATATCCATGTGGAGGTACCTGTCACGCTGAAAGAAGCCGTACTGGGGGCGCGGATCACCGTGCCGACGATCAGCGGATCGGTCGCCGTAACGATTCCAAAAGGCGCGAATACCGGCCAGACGTTGCGACTGCGCGACAAGGGAGTTCTCGACCGCAAGACCGGCAAGCGCGGACACCAGTTGATCACTCTGAAGGTCGTTTTGCCCGCTGGCGATGAACCGGAATTGGCGGCGTTTCTGGAGACCTGGCAGCCGAAGTCTCCGGACGAACCGCGCAAGGAGATGCTGAAATGATGCGCGTTGACGAAATTGTCGAGCAGATAGAGGCCCTTCAGCGAAGCGATCTCGACGCCTGGATCAGCGAGGCGCTGATCTCGCCACAGGAAGATGCCGGAGCTCTGTTCTTTTCGGAGATGGAATGCGCACGCATCCGCCTGATCTGCACCCTGCATTATGAACTGGAGATCGACGCGGAAACTGTGCCCGTTGTGCTGTCTCTGGTCGATCAGCTTCACCAGACCCGCCAGCGCCTGCTGAAACTGACGGCCGCCGTGGCGGCGCAGGACAAGGCCGTGCAGGCCGCAATTCTCGCTGCAATCGATCTGGGCAGTGGGGCTGACAAGAAGTCATAGGGTGTTTTCGCGGGTGATGATCACAGACAAGCTGTGATCCAATGGTGTCGTACAGGCGTTGCTGTAACGCGCCTATGTCATAGTCTCCCGTGAACATGAACACCGGCTTTGTGGCGAGCCTGCTGGAATTGTCCGGGCTGGGCTGGTCCGTGCCGGACTTCAGTACCCCTTCCCGGCGGCAGAAGACCACGAATGTCACCATTCCCTATCGTGGATCCAAGGTGCCGTTGCACCTGCTCGTGGACAGCACCGGCATCAAGGTCGAGGGTGAAGGCGAGTGGCACAGCCGCAAGCATGGTGCCTCGAAGCGCCGTGTGTGGCGCAGGATCCATCTCGAGATAGACGAGGGAACATTAGAGTCTGTCAGGTTTATTCTGAACCATATCCTGCATGTCTGAGATAGTTGGAGCACTCCTGGGGGCTGAAGAGCTTGAGGAGTTCACCGATACGTCTCCATGTTGTCTCGACGGTTCGTTCGTCCGCCTTTCTGACGAGCGTCTTGAGCTTTGCGAACATCATCTCGATGGGATTGAGGTCCGGGCTTTAGGGCGGCAGGAAGAAGAGATGCGCACCGACATCGCGGACTGCATCGCGTGCCGGCTTTCCTTTGTGGCTTCCCAGATTGTCGAGGATGACGATGTCACCGGCCTTGAGTGTCGGGACCAGACATTGCTGGACCCATGCGGTAAAGGCGATGCCATTGATGGGACCATCGAGCACGAGGGGCGCCACGATGCTGTCGCGCCGTAAGCCGGCCAGGAAGGTCGGCGTCTTCCAATGACCATGAGGGACTTTTGCAATGAGAGGCTCGCCCCGCTGACACCAGCCGCGGGTGCGTGTCATGTTGGTCTTGACCCAGGTCTCATCGATGAAGACAAGCCGATCCGGATCAAGCCGATGCTGATGGGTCTTCCAGCGCATCCGGAACCGGGCCACTTTCGGGCGGTCCTGTTCGCTTGCCACCAGTGTTTTTTTTAAAGGTCTTGCCCTCGCCGCGCAGGAACCGCCAGACGGTGTCATGAGACACGTTGATCCCCGCGGCCTTCTGGTCAGCCGACAATGCGCGCACCGTCCAGTCGGACTTGACCTGCAGCCGCTGACGCACGGCGTCGGCCGCCGCGCCCCTCAGTGTCGGCTTGACATAGCCGCCAATCTTCGCCGGCTTCAGGCCTTTACCTGAACGGTCGAGCTGTCCGATCCGTACCGCTGTTGCCGCCGACACGCCAAAGCGCTCCGCTGCGGCGCGAACCGTCATGCCATCAGTCAGCGCTGCCGCAATGCGTGTTCGCAAATCAAGTGAAAGAGGTCGCACCATCATTGCCGGCCTCCTCACCAGCAATGATCTTGAGACCCATGTCCCTGATCGGCATGGTGGCTCGCCTCGCAATATGTTGGCAACGAGGGTTAACTTTGCAGCCAGAGCCTCAAACATAGGAGACGAGCCGTGACCGATGATACAGCACTTTACGTTGGTTTGGATGTGAGCAAAGAAAAAATAGCCATTGGCCTGGCGGAAGCTGGCCGCAAGGGAGAGGTGCGTTACTACGGCGAAATCGCCAACCGTGCTGATGCAGTGCGCAAATTTGTCGATAGGCTTGCAGGACGTCACGGACGCCTGTGCCTTTGCTATGAGGCTGGCCCGACAGGCTACGGACTGTATCGCCAACTTCGCGATCTTGGCCATGAATGCCTTGTCGTTGCACCATCGTTGGTTCCCACGCGTCCAGGGCTTCAGATCAAGACGGATCGCCGGGACGCTGTCGCGCTTGCCGCGTTGTTGCGTGCCGGTGAACTGTCGTCCATTTGGGTTCCCGACGAAACACATGAGGCCATGCGCGATCTTTGCCGGGCGCGGGAGGCGTCCGTCTCGGATCTACGGCGGGCACGCCAGCACCTGTTGTCGTTTCTGCTCCGGCACGGGCGGGTCTTCGAAGGCCGGTCTCACTGGACAAGGGCTCATCGAAACTGGTTGGCGACACAGCGCTTTGATCATCGCGCGCAGCAAATTGCCATGGAAGAATATATTCGTGCCATTGAGCAGATCGAGGAGCGGCGCGACCGGCTGACACGGCAAATGGTGGAGCTCTTGCAGGATTGGTCGCTTAACCCGATCGTCCAAGCGATCCAAGCCCTGCGTGGTGTCGCGCAGATCTCGGCGATGACATTGGTATCGGAGATCGGCGACTTTAGACGCTTCAGTAATCCGCGTCAGTTCATGGCCTGGCTGGGGCTGGTTCCCAAAGAGCATTCGACCGGTGCCAGCGTGTCGCGTGGGTCGATCACGAAGGCCGGCAACATCCGTGCGCGACGCATGCTGGTCGAAGGCGCCTGGACCTACAGACTGCCCGCGCGTGTAAACCAGGAAATCCTGAAGCGAACGGAGGGGCTGCCTGAAGCAATCAGAGCGATCGCCTGGAAAGCGCAAGTGCGGCTATGCCAGCGGTATCGGCGCATGCAAGCCAGCGGTCGCCCCACCAACATTGTCATCGTCGCCATCGCGCGCGAGCTTGCGGCTTTCGTCTGGGCTATTGCGACAACAGTTCCCATTCCCCCAACAAAGACAGCCTGACGAAGAGGCATCAACGCGAAGGAGAGAAAACAAGTTCAATTCCATCACGCTGCTTATTGCTGGGCGTGGCGGCCGGTCAGGGCAACCCTCGTTGTGATTCTGCGAGCCTGAAATGGCGACACGCGCTATGTGAGACAGAGGAAGGCCCGAGACGAACCACGGTCTTGCGGTATCCAACCCGCGCATCAGAGTCTGATCAACCGTCGTCTCAGCGCCGCCGCGCCCTGCAATAGGCAGCATATCCCCCCTCGTCGACGCTGAAAAAGCGACGCGAAATACCTATGCCAAAATCTTGAAAACGGACATGAGAATCATAATCCATTCAAATCAAAAACTATCTTACAGGTGTGTGACCTACGGGCCGATATGCCTCAGGAACGCCTGGAAACGCTGTGGTGCTTCTTCGGAAAATGCCTGCGCGGCCGGCATGTCCATGACCTTGTGTCCTGCCTCCATGAAAACAAGCCGGTCGGCGATGCGTCGGGCAAAGCCCACCTCATGGGTGACGATGACCATGGTCACGCCCTGACCGGCGAGGGCAGCCATGACGTCGAGCACTTCGTTGACGGTTTCCGGATCCAGCGCCGATGTCGGCTCGTCGAATAGCAAAGCAATCGGATCCATCGACAGAGCCCGCGCGATGGCGACACGCTGGCGTTGCCCGCCGGAAAGTTCGACCGGGAATGCTTGCGCTTGTCTGGCAAGTCCAACCTGCGCAAGCAGGCTGTCCGCCTTTTCAAGAGCCTCGGCCCGTTTCAGTTTTTTCAGCTTGATCAAACCCAGGGCAACGTTCTCGCGGGCGGTATAGGTCTTGAACAGACCGAAATGCTGAAAAACCATACCGACGCGCTGGCGGGTCCGGTTTATCGAGGCCTCGCCGCGACGAACCCTGCTTCCGCCCCTTGTCTCCCAGGGCAGACTTTCGCCTTCAATGCGGATATCGCCCTGATCGGCAGGTTCGATCCAGTTCAGCGTCCGCAGCAACGTGCTCTTGCCCGATCCGGACGGCCCCAGAACGACGACAACCTCGCCGCGGCGAACGATCAGATCAGTGGGATGAAGCGCCGTGTGGCTGCCGAAATCCTTGCTGACACTCTGCGCGTCAATGACCACCGGCGCATCCGAGGCCGGCAGGATGACCGTCGGCTTGAAGTCATCCGGCAATTGCCGGACGGCACTGGTCGCGGCAGAGTCGTTGTTGCGCCCCTTTATGGCGATCTTCTTTTCGAGCCGATGCTGGATGATCGTCCAGATGGTGATGAGCAGCAGATACCAGACCGAGGCGGCGCAATACGCCTCGAGCGCATGCGTGGTCGACTGGGCAAGCTGCTGGGAAACGCGCAGGAGTTCGGCAAACGAAATCGTGGCGAGCAGCGATGTCGCCTTGATCATGTAGCTGAAATTATTGCCGAGCGGCGGCAGGATCGTGCGCAGGGCCTGCGGGAAGATGATCTTGCGGAATGTGATCCACGGTTTCAGGCCGAGCGATGCGGCGGCCTCGCGCTGTTCATCCGGAACGGCCATCAGCCCGGCGCGAACAATGTCGCCCATGCGCGCGGCTTCGTTCAGGCCGAGCGCCAGCAGGCCGGTCGCAACGAGGCTCAGGGTCAGGCCCAGCTGCGGCAGGGCGGAATAAAAGAACAGGATCTGCGCCAGTAGCGGCGTGCCCTTGAACAGCCACAGATAAAACTGGGCCGGCCAGATCAGGCTCCTTTTCTTCGAGGTCATCATCACGCCAAGGCCGGTGCCAAGAACGGTACCGATGGCCTGGGCGACGACGGCAACCCAGATGGTGACGCCAGCGGCGCGCACCACCAGCGGCGATGTGACGAAGTCGATGAAAATGGAAAAGCTGAAGCCCATCGTCAGTCCCTGGAGGCTGTCAACGGCACGAGGCCCGGCTTGAGAGCGCGGCTGGCGTCGAGCACGTGACGGCGGCTCGAACGCTGCCGGCTGAGCGGCAGCGACAGACCGTTCTGCAGTCCCGGCGCGGCCTCGACGGCGGGAATGATGGTGCTGGCAAGCACATTGGCCGCGCCGAACAGCGATTCCAGCGCCGGCTCGATCGTCATTCTGACGGGCATCGCGCCGTCAATCTCGATCCGGTCCGACTCCACAAGGCCGAAACGCGAGGGCTGGTAATACATCGACAGGCAGGTCTGCATGACCATTGCGTCACCGCGATAGGCCTCCGCATACTGGCGGATGCCAACGACGCGCCCGGGGGGCAGGATGCCGAGTGTCGGGTCGCCGCTGTCCACGTCGAAATCGGCGGTTTCCAGGTCCCAGCGCTCCTTGACCGTGTCGATCTCCATGTCCAGGTGGTCGGCGAGCAGCGCCAGCGATTCCGGCGCGCCCATATGGCCGACGATGTCTCCGCGTTCGACGCCGGCATTGAATTGTTCCGGCGTGAGGCCATAGCCGACATGTTCGATATCGCCCGGACCGGTGCCTGTTACATCGATCGTCCGGTTGATGCGCACGGCCGTCACATTGCTGGTCGAGCGGGCGAGAACGAGCGGCAGACTGTCATAGGAGAAGCCGGGATTGATGCCCATGCCTGTGATGCTGACGCCATTGGCACGGGCGAGAGCGTCGAGCCGCTGCGACATCTCGCCAAATCGGAGCCATGGGTAAAACATCGACTCGGCGGCGGAGATGACGTTCAGGCCGGCGTTCAGGGCCGCCGCAAGCTGGGCTTCGATCCGATCGGGCTTTGATTCCGTCATGTGGACAAGCGCTGCCGGCTTTTCAGCAAGCCCGGCAAGACACGTGGAAAGGTCAGGGGTGATCATGACATCGGCGAACCGGCCCGAGCCGCAGACCTCTCCAAGCGTCTTGCCTGCCTTATCGCGGGCGATGTCGAAGGCGCCGACCACGTTCACCGCCCGATAGTCGTTTTCAAGAACACGCAGGAGCCGGCTACCGAGCGCGCCGCAGCCCTGGAGAATAATGTCTGTCATGGGGAATGCCTTTTTTTGGAAGCCGTTTCAGCCGATGGGCTCAATGGCGTCGGGAACCTGGCGGCGGGAACGGGGCGCTGAGCCGCGGGCGGCGATGCCTTCGAGCCAGGCCTGCACGAACAGCCAGAGCGAATACATGAGGAGGTAATAGACCGCAGCAACCGAATAGAGTTCGATGACGCGGTAGGTTTCATTGATCGCCATGCGCGTGACGCGCAGGAGTTCGGCAAATGAAATCACGGAGAGCAGTGAGGTCGTGCGCATCATCGAGGCGAACTCGTTGCCGAAGGGCGGCAGGATGATGCGGAAAGCCTGCGGCATGGCGACATGGCGAATGACTTCGAGGCGGGAAAAGCCCATCGCCCGGGCCGCGAGCGTCTGTTCATGGGGAACGGATTCCAGCCCGGAACGGATAATCTCCGCCATATAGGCTCCGGCATAAAACCCGAGTCCGATCAGGCCGGCTTCGATCACATTGAGCCTTATGCCGAGCTGCGGCAGGCCGAAATAGAGCAGCAGCAGTTGAACGAGCGGCGGCGTGCCGCGCCAGAGCCAGATATAGCCGTGGGAAATCCATCGAAGCGCGGCAACGCGCGACATCGCGAACAGGGCCAGGACCAGACCGATGACGACGGCAATCGCTTGCGCCACGACCGCCACCAGCAGGGTAACGCCGGCAGCGATCAGGAATCTGGGCTGAAACAGATACTCGAAAAAGACGTCGAAAGAAAAATCCATCCGACCATTCCGCAAAAAGAAGAGCCGGTGCGTCGGGGAAGAGCGCACCGGCAGTGTCGAGCTTACTCGCCCGGATTGAGAACGAATTCCGGCACAGCGGAAACGCCCCATTTATCAACGATCTCCTGATAGGAACCATCTTCGCGCATTGTCTGCAGCGCGGCAAGGATACGGTCCGCCAAGGCAGTATTATCCTTCAGCGTCGCAATCGCGAGCTGGTTTGCGGCGTAGCCTGCAAAGGCGATCTCATACGGGGCCCCGGACTGGCTGATATAGAAGGCGGCCTGCGGATCATTCAGATATGCGGCATCCGCCTGCCCGGATGTCAGGGCCTGGATGGCTTCGGAGTTGGAATCGAAGGCGCGAATGTCGATGCCGTCGAGATCGGCAGCCTTCATCCGGTTGCTTTCTTCTTCAAGATGCTTGTTGGTCGTGCCTCCAGCGGCAACCGATACGGTCTTGCCGGCAAGACCATCGAAGCAGGCGTCATAGCTTTCAGCCTTGCCGATCTGGCCTTCACAGCTGATGCCGTCCGGATTTCCTTCGGGCACCATCAGCCCTTCGCCCCACTGGACATAGGAAATCATGTTCATGATCTTCAGCCGGTCGGGATTGATGAAGATTGCCGTGCACAGCGCGTCGAAGCGTTTGGCCTGCAAGCCGGGAACAAGTCCGGAGAACGCGAGATTGGTCCATTCGATGTCGTCGCCCATGCGCTCGGCGATAGCGCCGCACATATCGACATTGAGTCCGTCTTTTGAACCGTCCGTCTTGATAAACTGGTTCGGCGCCGCGGCGAAGTCCGCGGCAAAGTGAACCGTGCCGTCCTTGAGCGTGTCACCCGCGAAGGCCGGAGCCGCGTAAACACATGTAGCGGCCAGCGCCAGCGCCAGACCTCTTCTTGCTGATTTCATGATCGTTCGTCCTCTGTTGGCGCACCTTCGTGCTTCACATATTTTTCAAAATATTATTGATATATTACGGCTACATTGTCAAATATATATTTGTTAAGGGTCACCATGTCGGCGCACCGCGTTACCAGATTGAATTTTAATAGGTTTTCAGGATTGTCAGAAACGCATCGCCTCGCTTCGCCTCAAAGATCTACGGCCGGAGCTATTTTGAGTTGACGGTTCGAATACCCTCTAATATATCTTGAATAATATTCATAAAATATCCCAAAACAGCCCGCTAAAGGCAACACAGGTTCATGAAAATAGCCGTCCTGAATCCCAACAGCTCCACGGCGGTAACGCGGTCCATGGAACGATGCCTCGAACCGCTGATCGCCAACACCATCCATGAGATCGTCTGCACCGAACTTGCCGCTGCTCCCGTCGGGATCGAGGACGACGACGACGTCGCGATGGTGGCCCCGATGGTGGAATCCTTTGTTCGGGAAACCGAAGCGGACGCATTCGTCATCGCCTGCTTCTCCGATCCGGGTGTTGCCGCCGCTCGACTGGCAACATCGAAGCCGGTTTTCGGCATCGCCGAAACGGCCTACTGCACCGCCCTTCTCCACGGTCGCCACTTCGGCGTTGTCTCGCTCGGCCAATCCTCGATCGCGCGCCATCGGGTTCAGATCGAACGCCACGGGCTTCTCGGACGGCTGGCGGGAGATCGCTCGATCGACATGAGCGTGGCCGAGGCCAACGACATCGAAAATGCCAGTGAGGCGGTCCAGCGCGTCGGTGCTGAGCTGAAGGCGGATGGCGCGGAGGTTCTGATCCTCGGCTGCGCCGGCATGGGGGAGCAGCGTCCGGTTCTGCAGAGGCTGATGGGCACAATCGTTATCGATCCGGTTCAGGCCGGCGTCTCGGCTGCGATCAACGCGCTTGATCTCGGCTACAATCAGGGAAAGTGACATGTTCGACCGCGTCGTCAAGGGAACCATCATCGCCGAAACCGCCAGCATCGAGGATGGCTGGGTCGGAATCGAAAACGGCCGTATCGTTGCCGTTGGCGAGGGAACACCGCCAGAGGCCCGCCAGCTCGATGATTATGGTCGCGCGCTGATCATGCCCGGCGTCGTCGACGGCCAGACCCATGCCACGAGCTGCAAGGGGATGGAGGGCATCGCCGACGCCACCCGATCGGCGATCGCGGGCGGCGTCACCACGCTGGTGGACATGCCCTATGACAATCCCGAGCCGCTTGACCGGCCCGCGCGGTTCAAGACCAAGGCGGAGGCCGTTGCCGAACATGCGCATGCCGATATGGCGCTCTATGCGACGGCAACCCGCGAGACCGGCGTCAACGAAATCGAGGCGCTCATCGCGCTTGGCGCGGTGGCCTTCAAGATTTCCTCGTTCGAAAGCAATCCGGTTCGCTTTCCGCGCATCGCCGAAGACCTGACGCTGGATATCTTCGAAGCGCTTGCCGCGACCGATGTGCCGCTTGGCATCCACAATGAGGACCAGGAAATCGTTCTGGCGCGCATGGCCCGCGCGCGCGAAGCCGGCATCGAGGGTATCGAGGCCCATTCAACCGCGCGGCCGCTTGCCGCGGAACTGGCCGCAACAGCGCAGTTCCTCGCGCTCGGTCAGGCTGCCGGTGCGCATGCGCACCCGGTTCACCTGACCGCCAGGGAGGGTTTCGATCTGGTCGCCGCCTTCCGCAATCTCGGCGCGCGCGCGACCGGCGAACTCTGCGTTCACTATCTCTGGTTCGATGCCGCCGACGACGGCCCGCGGCTTGGCGCCCGCATGAAGGTCAACCCGCCGATCCGTCCGGGCGTCATCGAAGGGCTTTGGCAGGCGATCGAGGAAGGTAACGTCGCCTTCGTCTCCTCGGATCATTCCAGCTGGCCGATTGATTTCAAGCTCACCGCCTCGATCTTCGATGCCGGCGCGGGCGTGCCCGGTCTGGAAACGCTGTTGCCCGCCTTCTTCACGCTCTGCAGCCGTCGCGGCCTTGATGCCGCCCGGATGGCGGCGGACATGCTGTGCGCCCGTCCGGCCCGCTTCTTCGGGATCGACGACCGCAAGGGCGCGATTGCTGTTGGCCGCGATGCCGATCTGGCCGTGCTCGAAGAGGGCGCGTTCAACTGGAACGAAGCCGGCGCGCATGACGGGTTGAAATGGAGCCCGTTCAACGGCGAAGAATTCGCCGTTCGCGTCGCCGCGACCTACCTGCGCGGCGCGCCGGGCTGGAACGGAAGCGATGTCGTCAACGCCGCCGGAACCGGTGAACTCGTCAAGCGCGCCACCAAGGGCTGGTACGCCTGAAACAAAGGAGGGACCAAGGAAATGCAGCTTGTCAACGGAGAGACCAACGGCGTTTTTGTGATTGCCGTGACACCCTTCGACGAAACGGGAGCGATCGACTGGACCAGTCTTGATCGCGTGACCGACTTTTATTTCGAGGCCGGCGCAACCGGGCTGACATTGCTCGGCATGATGGGCGAAGCTCCGAAGATGACCCAGGCCGAGGCAATCGCAATCACGAAGCGCGTGATAGCGCGCGCCAACGGCCAGCCGATCGTCATCGGCGTTTCCGCGCCCGGACTTGCATCGATCCGCGAGCTCGGCCAGGCGGTGATGGATCTCGGGGCAGCAGGCGTCATGGTCGCCCCGCCCGGATCGCTGAAAACCGATCCGCAGATCCACGCCTATTACGGTCAGGTTACCGAGGCCCTCGGCAGCGACGTCCCGGTCGTGCTCCAGGATTTTCCGTTGTCGACTGGCGTCAATATCTCCAATGAGGCGCTATCCCGGATCATCGAAGACTTTTCCTCGATCAAGATGCTCAAGCATGAGGATTGGCCGGGTCTGGCAAAGATCAGCGCCATCCGCGAGGCCGAGGCAAACGGACGCCGACGCGTTTCGATCCTGTGCGGCAATGGCGGCCTGTTCCTGACGGAAGAGGTTGGCCGAGGCGCTGACGGCGCCATGACCGGTTTCGCCTATCCGGAAATGATGGTCGCCGTCACCCATGAAATGAAGGCGGGCAACGCCGATCGCGCCCGCGATCTGATGGATGCCTACCTTCCGCTGATCCGCTACGAGACCCAGCCCGGACTGGGCCTCGCCGTGCGCAAATATGTGCTCGCCAAGCGCGGCAAGATCGCTTCGCCTGCCTTGCGCAAGCCCGGAAAAGCGCTCGACGCCCGCTCGGCTGCCGAGGTCGATATTCTCATGGAGCGGACCGAAAAACGACTGAAGGAGCTTGGTTGATGGATTTCGGATTGAAGGGAAAGACGGCGCTCGTCCTGGGCGCGAGCCAGGGGCTCGGCGCCGCCTGCGCGAAGGAACTGGCGCTGGAAGGCGCAAATGTCATCGCGGCCGCTCGCAATACCCATGCCATTGACGCCTGGGCCAAGGAGGCCCGGCTCAGCGACAGGGTGCGCGCTGTCAGGCTCGATCTTGCCGATGCGGATGCCGTTTCGGCTTTTGCCGAGAAGATGAGCGTCGAAGGCATCGACATCGTTGTCAACAATTGCGGTGGCCCTGCCGCTGGGCCGGCCCAAGGGCAATCCCGCGCCGCTTGGCTTGCAGCCTTCGAGGCCATGGCCCTGCCGATCATGCAGATCACCGACGCGCTGTTGAAGGACATGACCGAGCGCGGTTTCGGTCGCGTCATCACGATCGGTTCTTCCGGCGTACTCTCGCCGATCCCCAATCTCGCGCTTTCCAACGGCGTCCGCGGCGCGCTCGCTGGCTGGTCCAAGACGCTCGCCGGAGAAGTCGCCGCAAGCGGGGTAACGGTCAATATGGCGTTGCCGGGCCGCATAGCGACGGATCGCGTCGCCTCGCTTGATGCCATCAAGGCAGAAAAGGATGGCGTGAGCGTTGAAGCCGTCGCGAAAAGCTCGAAGGCGGCGATACCGGCCGGTCGCTATGGTGACCCTGCCGAATTTGCCGCGGTGGTCGCGTTTCTGGCCTCGTCGCGCGCATCTTTTGTCAACGGCTCGATGATCCGGGTCGATGGCGGAATGCTGAAACAGCTCTGAATCTGTTTCGCATATGCCCTGCCCGGTAAAACGCGCAGGGGGCTCCACCGGAGCCGAACTGGACTAACCAAAATATACAAAAAAGGAGAACAGCATGCTATCAGCCACATCTATATCGCGCCGGTCACTGCCCTGCGCTCTTGTCCTTTTCGCTGCAACGATCGGGTTCGCGACCACGGCGTCGGCCGATTTCAAGGACGAGCTCATGGAACCCGGCACCATCGTTGTCGGCACCACCGGCACGGCTCCGCCCTTTACCATGATCAACGACAGCGGTGAGCTTGACGGCTTCGATATCGCCGTCATGAAGAAGGTTGCCGATGATCTCGGCGTCGATGTCGAGTTCCGCCAGCTTGACTGGTCGGGCCTCCTTCCCGGCCTTGTTGCAGATCGTTTCGATGTCGTCGCCTCAGGCGTGACCCGAACGAAGGATCGTCTTGCATCCGACCAGTTGATCATGCTCTCGCCGTATATCATCAACGGCGTGGCGATCACCAAGCTCACGAGCAATGATGAGATCAACAACTGGGACGATATCTGCGGCAAGACCGTGGGTGTCGTTCGCGGGTCTGCCGAAATCGACCTCATCCGCGCCTCGCTGCCGGAGGGATGCCTCGGAACCGTCAAGGAATATCCGGGCTGGACCGAAATGTCGCTAGACCTGAAAAACCGCCGCATCGATTGGCTGGGCATGGACTATCTCGGCCCGAGCTATCTTGCCGCAAAGAACGACACCATTGCGGTTCTGCCCGACGTGCGTTCGCCCAAGACTCAGTCTCTCGCCGTCGCTCCGGATGACGAGGAGCTTGCGGCTGCCATCGATGCGTTGATCACGAAATACCGCGAAGATGGCACTCTGAACGAAATGATCACCGAATATTTCGGCCAGCCCGTCGATTTCTCCAAGACGCCTGCGGATCCCAAGTAAGGGTCGTGATCCCAAAAACAACGGGCGGGGCGAAAATCGTCCTGCCCTCAAAAACAAGAAGGAATTACCCATGCCTGTGAAAGTCGGGATCATTACCACCGGTCAGAGCCCCCGCAACGAATATGTCAGCTTTCATACCAATGCCCTCAATGCGATGGGTCTTGATGTCGTCGTGTCGGAAAAGGCCTGCCTCGACGGCTTGAGCCGCGCCGAGATCGCCAAGCACGAAATTCTTCCCGCCGAGGGCCTTGGCATCGGCTGCTATGTTCACAACACCACCCCTGATGACCGTCGCATGGGTGCCGGCTGGGAAGAAATCTTCGTCACCCAGAGCTGGTATCTGGAGCGTGCACAGGCCGCAATCGACGCCCACATTGCCGAAGGCGCCGAGATCATTTTGATGTGCTGCGCGGAGATGTATCCAGAAGGCGCGCTGCAATCGTCCGTTCCGCTGCTTCTGCCATATCAGCTGATGTTTGATCTCGTACGGCGTCAGGCGGAAGCGCGGGGCAAGATCAAACTTGCTCTGCTGCTGCCGACCGAATGGCATATCGATCAGGACCGCGCCACCTGGACATCGCAGCCCTGGATGGACAAGGTCGAACCGCATTTCGGCATTGGCATTGCCACCGGCGAAGCTTTGGATCAGTTGGAAGGCGAAGGCCCTTTTGATCTCGCCCTGATCTGGGGCTATGGTGATGGCCTTGCGCCGCACGATCCGGAAACGCTGCTCGCCGATATCTCCTCCCGTCTGGGCTGCCCGGTGGTGACGCCGAATGTGCTGAATGTGTTCAACGCGCGGACCCTCATCTCGCCAGCATGGCCGGAGCGGATCCATGTCCGTCACTGAAGCCGGGAAAAGGCCGGACGCACCGATCCTTGAAGTTGCCGGTATCGAGAAACATCTCGGCAATCAACATGTTCTTCAGGGTATCGACTTCTCCGTCTCGCGCGGAGAAGTCCTGGCCATTATCGGGGCGTCCGGATCCGGCAAGAGCACGCTGCTGCGCTGCCTCAATCTGTTGATACGCCCCGATGACGGGGCGATCATCTGGAAGGGCAAGGAAGTCGGATGGCGGGAAGCGCAGGGCAAGCGCCTGCCAGCACGGGAACGCGATCTGCTGTCATTCCGCACTGAAATCTCGATGGTGTTTCAGAGCTTTAACCTCTTCCCCCACATGTCCGCGATCCAGAACATCATCGAAGCGCCGATCCGGGTGCTCAGGCGTGATCCTGCCGAAGCGCGCGAGACGGCGGAGAAGCTGCTCGAAAAGGTCCGCCTGTCGCATCGCTCGCACGCCTATCCGCACGAGCTGTCCGGCGGCGAGCAGCAGCGCGTTGCAATTGCCCGGGCGCTCGCCATGAAGCCCGACGCCCTACTCTTTGACGAGGTCACCTCCGCGCTCGATCCCGAACTCAAGGGAGAAGTGTTGGGTGTCATGCGCGATCTCGCCAGCGAGGGTATGACGATGATTTCCGTCAGTCATGAAATGGGCTTCGTCCGCAAC
Organism: Martelella sp. NC20; assembly: GCF_013459645.1. Classification (NCBI taxonomy): domain Bacteria; kingdom Pseudomonadati; phylum Pseudomonadota; class Alphaproteobacteria; order Hyphomicrobiales; family Aurantimonadaceae; genus Martelella; species Martelella soudanensis. The sequence goes on along the minus strand of NZ_CP054862.1, from coordinate 40,518 downwards.
GTCGCGGACAGGGTTATCTTCATGCACAAGGGCAAGGTGCGCGAAACCGGCGACCCGAAGATCATCCTGGAAAATCCTCAGACTGCGGAATTGCGCAGCTTTGTAGAAACCGTGACGGATTGAACCATGGATGTCCTGGTCCGCCAATTCCCGCGCTTCGCCGACGCCATCTGGCTGACGGTCTGGCTGTTTGCCGTGATCGCGGTCATCTCAACCCTGATCGGCCTGGTGCTGGCGCTGACCTGGTCCGGTCGCCCGAACGCGATCTTCAGTCGATGTCTTTCGATCTACACCTGGATATTCAGGGGTCTGCCGGAACTTGTCGTTCTGCTGTTCTGTTATCTCGGCCTGCCTTATCTCGGCATCGATCTCGGATCGATCGGCGCGGCGCTTCTTGCCTTCGTGCTGATTGGCACCGCCTTTCATGCGGAAATATTCAAGGCGGCGCTTTCGGCAGTCGATCCGAGGCTTATCGAAACATCCCGGGCGCTTGGCATGGGCTCCGGCCTGCGGTTGCGTCGCGTGGTTCTGCCGCAGGTCATCCGCATCGCGCTATCGCCTTGGGCGACGTTTCTGGCAGGCAATGTGAAGATGCTCTCCGTTGCCTCGGCGATTTCGGTGTCGGAGGTGATGATGGTCACCCGGCAGAGCCTGGCGATCTCGAATGATCCGATGGCGCTGATCCTGTTCGCCGGCCTGGTCTACGCGGCGATCGCCAGCATGGTGATGATCCTGGAAGCGCTTGCCAACCGTTTCATGATCCGTCGCTACGGTCCGGTCAATACGGGGGCCCACTGATGGACTGGAGCGTCATTACAGTCAATATCGGCGTTATCTTTGACGCGACGCTGATGACCATATGGATTTCGGTCTCGACAATCGTGCTTTCGCTGATTCTCGCCTTCCCGCTTGCCGTGATGCGCGACGGGCGCGCCGCCATCCTGCGCCGCATCGCCGCATTCTTCAGCTGGTTCATGCGAGCGACCCCGGCGCTGACCCTGTTGTTCTTCACCTATTTCGGTCTGCCGCAGCTGGGCATCTATCTCGACGCAGTCCCCGCTGCGATCGTGGGCCTGACTTTGTCGGCTGCGGGTTACAATATGGAATATATCCGCTCTGGACTGCGCTCGGTACCGGCCAATCAGTATGAGGCGGCGCGCGCGCTCGGCATGCCGCCCCTGATGATCCTGCGGCGGATCATCGTGCCGCAGGCGATACGCACGATCATGCCGCCGCTCACGTCAAATCTCACGCTGGTGATGAAGGGCAGTTCGCTTGCGGGCATGGTTGCCGTGACCGAGCTCACAGGCGCTGGCATGGCGCTGATTTCCGAGACCTACAAGCCCATCGAAATCCTACTGGTGATTGGAATTATCTACTTGATTCTCAACGGTATTCTTATTCGCCTGCAAAAATGGGTCGAGTACCGCCTGTCGTTCAAGAGGCTGGCGGCCCATGATCGTTGAGGCGGATCTGCCGGCCATTTGTTTGTGGGTTCGCCGCGACGACGCCGTCGCCGGGGTAGCGGAGGTTCAATAATATGCTACAGGAAATAGCGCAGGATCGAACTGTATTGTATTTGACAAATATCACGCGGCCGCTGATACGGCCGGTTCATGACCGCGGCGTTTCCGGCGCGGTATCCAAACGGGGGAACTTGGATAGATGAGGGAGATAGCAAGAGCGAGCAGTCCGTCCGGCAGGAAGTCACCTGCAAGAAAGAGAAATCCGAAGCAGCCATCTCTGACGGAGCAGGTCTACAACCGGCTGCGGGGTGAGATCCTGAGTTGCAAGCTTGAACCGGGCCTCGAAATATCCGAGATCGAGCTTGCCGAACGTTTCGATGTCTCGAAAACCCCGGTGCGCGAGGCGCTTGCGACACTGCGTCAGGAAGGGTTGGTGCGCACATTTCCGCGTCGCGGCTATCAGATCACACCGATCACCTTTGGCGACATGAACGAACTGTTCGACCTGAGAATCATGCTGGAGGCAGGGGCTGCCGAACTGGCTTGCGAACGGATTACCGAAGAGGAACTGGAGCACCTGAGGGAGCAGGCGCGCGTCGTCTACGACCAGGCGGAAACGCCGACGCTCGACAAGTTCATCGCGGCCAACACCGATTTTCACCTGGCAATCGCCCGCGCCTCCGGAAACCAGAGGCTATACGATATTCTGGCGCGGCAGCTCCACGAGCTCGAACGCTTCTTCTATATCGGCGCGCAAAAGCGCGATGTGAACAGTGAAACCAGCAATGATCATATGAAGATCGTGGAGACGCTTGCAAAACGCGACCGTGACGCGGTGCGTGCCCTCATGATCCGCCATAATGAACTGACCCGGGAGGGGCTGCTGAGAGTTCTCACGAACGCGCGCGGTTATAGCGCCATCGCTCTTTGAGGCCTTTCGCGGTCGGATACGATCCCCTGCAAAATGCACCAGGCACCCGGACCGAGGCTGGCTCTCGTCGCAAAGACATTGGCTCGGCTCTGCGCTTGGGGCTTTGTTGCGCGCGCGTGCCTGATTGCGCGCAGAGTGAGTCTCAAGCTCGAACGCCAATATGACCGACCGGCTGGAAATGTCGACCGGCCCGCTTTTCGCGGTTGACTTATAAAAATATCACATGCAACATCAGTGATATTGTAGGCATTGTCTCACGAGTTGTAAAATGACGGCCCCGCCTCACCACGAACCGCAGTCGGATACCGGGAAAGTCGGGTCGCTGTGGGAAGACCTTGCCCCCGTTGCCTCACGCTTCGCCGCGCTTGCAGGCGAGCAGCGCGCGGACGTCGTCTTTGTCGGGGCCGGGTTTCTGGGTCTGACAGCGGCGCTCACGGCGGCCCGCAACGGCCTTTCGGTCGCAGTCGTGGAGGCGTGCCAACCAGGCCATGGCGCGTCCGGCCGCAATACGGGCTTCGTCGTGCCCAGCCTGAATTCGGGGCTGGGACCGAAGCAGGTGACTGCATTGCTGGGCGAGGACTATGGCTGGCGTCTAATGCGGCTTGTCGCGCGCGCGGGAAACGCGGTCGCAGACCTCATCAGCGAAAATCAGATTGAATGCAGCCCGCATTGGAAGGGCTGGCTTCAGCCCGGACACTGCAACAAAGCCGAGCACATGCTGAAAGCGCGTCTTCCCTTGCTGCTGGAAGCCGGCGTCAAGGCTGAGTTCCTCGATCGCGGTGAGATGCTGGCGCGCACCGGCCTTCCGTCGCTGCATGGCGGCCTCAATATTCTTTCCGGAGGCCAGATCAATCCGCTTGCCTATGCCCGCGGTCTGGCGCGCGCGGTTGCCGCGGCGAGAGGCCGAATCTTTGGCGACAGTCCTGTGACCGACATCAAGCGCAGAGGTGCTGACTGGGTCGTAAACACGCCTTCCGGGAGCCTTGTTGCCAACCAGGTCATTCTCACCACCAACGCCATGGTCGGCAATCTCAACCCGCCGCTTCGCTCTTCGATAATACCGGTGCGGGTGTTTCAGATTGCGACCCAGAGGCTTCACGAGCGCTATCGTGAGGCCATACTGCCCGCCGGCGCGGCGGTCACGGATACCCGTCGTCACACATTCGCCCTGCGCTGGAGCGACGATGGACGGCTGGTCACGGGCGGCCTTGTTTCTCCCGCGCCGGACCGGCTGGCGCTCGCCCGCAAGACATTTGTCGAGCGTCTGCGCCGTTTTGTGCCCGATCTTCCCGAGATCAGGGCCGAATATGCCTGGAGCGGACAGATTGCTGCGACCATGGATGCGCTTCCACGCATGATTTCCATTGCGCCGGGCCTCTCGGGCGTTATCGGCTGCAACGGTCGCGGCGTCGCGCTTGCCAGCGCGCTCGGTGTCGAAACGGGTCGGCTGGTTTCCGGCAGGACTGATGAGGCCGCATTCGTCCTGCCCGTCACCGCGCCGCGCAAGATCCCCTTCTCCCGGCTGTCAGGGCTTGCACCTCATTTGTGGCTGCCCTGGAGCAACACGCTCGATCGCATTGATGCCGCCTGGCGCTGACTGCAGGATTCAACACCAAGATTGCACTTCTCAAGGAGATCGCCATGAACGCAAACAAGATCCAATGGTCGCGCCAGGAAGATGTCGCACTGACATGGGTCCATCAGGACAAGGAGTTCAGCCACCGGCTTATCACAAACAAGCTCCATGGTTCCCCGATGTCCTTTCACATCACGACATATATGCCGCATTTCGATGTGATGGTGGAAGGCGATGGCCTGCATGAAGTCATTCTCTATTGTCTGCACGGTTGGTCGAAGCAGATCGTCGAGGCCACCGGCGAGACCCGCGATTTCAAGCCCGGCGATGCCATGTATCTGCCGAAGAACTACCGCTATCGCCACATCATCGGAGAGGCGGGGCTGGTGGTCGCCGTCTGCGCCACGCCCTCCAAGGAAGCGGGGGACATGTGACAATGACCGGACAGGACGGGGCCGGACAGGAAATGGCCTGATCGATGCCCGCACGTTTTCATGCCGATTTTTCGTCGCTTTCCTTCAAGCCCGACGTGATCATCATTGGCGGCGGCATCGCCGGATTGACCAGCGCGTTTTTCCTTGCCGAAAGGGGCTTGCGGCCGCTTGTCGTTGAGCGGCTGCCGGCCGTCGCCATGCTGGCATCCCGGCGCTCCGGCGAAGGTGTCCGCGCCCAGTGGGAAAAGCCCGAAAACATCGCGATCGCCCGCCGGTCCATCGCCTTCTACCGTGATTTCAGGGAATACACCGGCCATAGCGCAGGCTATCGCCCGCTCGGCTACCTTTATGCCAGCCGGACGGAGGATGGCGCCGAAGGCCTGTACCAGCGCGTTCTCCGCCAGCAGAGGGCGGGCCTGGACGACGTCGTCTTTCTGAAAGCGGATGACCTGAGGAAAAAGGTTCCCACCATCGCGCCGGATGTGACGGGGGCGGCCTTCCGCCAGGAAGACGGCGTGATCGATATTGCCCAGGTGGTGAAAGGTCTTCTGCAATCCGCCGATTTCGATATCGCCACGAGTATCGACGTGTCGGCCATAAAGCCGAATGCGGGAGGCGTGACGGTGAAGACCAGTCACGGCACGCTCGCGGCTCCCGTTGTCGTGCTTTCCTCCGCCGCCCGCGCCCCCGCTATGCTCCCGGCTCTCGGCGTCACTCTGCCGCTGCGTCTCTCCCGGTCGACCATTCAGTATGTCGAGGTCGAAGGCGTTCCTTCCGACCATGCCGCCGTGATGGATGTCGATCTCGGATCGTTCTGGCGGCCCGACAGCGGCGGCGCACGGATGACCGCCTCTTTCCAATCCACGCTCCTGCTTGACACCTTCACCGACGATCCGCCTGTCGATCCGGACTATCTCGGCATGGCCATCAAGACCGTGGCGCCGATGATACCGATGTGGAACGACCTCGCGCGCTCAATCACCGGCGGGCATGTGCGCTCCGGCAGTCTGCTGGTCTCTGCCGATGGCGGCCCGTTGATCGGGCCCGTCGCCGGCCTCGATGGCGTTTACCTGAACACCGCCTATGGCGGACACGGCCTGATGGCTTCTCCGGAGGGATCGCGGCAACTTGCAGCAATGATCGCCGATGGAGCCAATCCTGCCGGCGACTTCCTGCCATCCCGGTTTGGCAAGGACAAAACGAAGCTTGTCGCAGAGCCGATGACCGTCAACCTTCTTTCAGATCAAGGATAACAAGATGTCCGTCAAAACAACGCATATCGGCGTCGTCACCACCGGCCACGGTCCCCGCGATGAATACCTCCACTATCACCGGATTTTCCTTGAGGCCCTTGGCGCCGACGTCCGGATCACCGTGCGTCATATCTACGAGGATCTGACGCTCGAGCAACTCCTGCCGCACCAGGTCGACAAGGCAACGCCAAATCTCGGCGCGCATGTGCATGTGCAGGGGGCGGTCGGGAACCATATGGGCGACGGTTGGGAGCACCGTTTCTTCGAACTCGGCTTTGCCACCAAACTTGTCCAGAAAACGATCGACCGGTTGGAACAGGAAGATCACGTCGACATGGTGCTGCTCGCCTGCGCCGCCGAATTTCCGCATGGGGCAATCTCAGCGGGCACGCTGCTGATCCATCCCCGCGAAATCATGTTCTCGATCGCGGCAAGCATCGCCCATGGCACCCGTCGCAAGCCGAAGATCGGCGTTATCGTCGATGCCGAGCATGCCGATCATGATATCGCCGACTGGAAGACCCGCCCCTTCTACGAGAATATCGAGCTCGAAGTCTCGCCGATTACCGGAAGCTGGCTCGATGCCGCGCGGCAGCTCGGCGAGGCAAATGTCGAATTCGCCTTCTTCTTCGGCTACGGCGTCGGCCTCGCGCCCTATGACGCGCCGGATGAGATCCCGGCGCTTGAACGCGCCATCGGCGCGCCGCTCATCCTACCGCACCGCGCGACCGTTTTGCATCTGCGCAACCTTGTCGGCCCGGCGATGAATGATCTCGCCTATCTACCGAAGGATTGGAACAAGGCATGAATGAGGACAAGACCAAACGCCATTTCGCGCCCCGCACGCTGATCTGGTCCGAGATGACCCGGGCCGAACTCGCCCGGGCGCGGGACGCCAATGCGCTGGTGCTGATCCCGACCGGATCCATCGAGCAGCATGGCGATCATCTGCCGGTCGAAACCGATATGCTGCTCAGCACGGCGGTCAGCGAACTCACCGCAGCCCGGATTGCAGAAACAACCCCGGTCATCGTCGGCCCGTCCGTGCCGTTCGGCTTCACCCCGCATCACCTGAGCTGGCCCGGAACGATCAGCCTCAGGCTCGAAACCTATGTCGCCATGCTCGGTGACATTGCGCGCTCGGTGATAGACAGCGGTTTTACGCGGGCTGTCTTCGTCAACGGTCATGGCGGCAATTCGGCGCCGCTGCGTTCGCTCACGGGCCAGTTGATCACCGATGGATACGCTGTCGGCATGATCGACTATTTCCAGCCGAGCGCCAGCGACTATATCCCTCTTCTCAAAGGCACGCTCGCCCGTGCGGGCCATGCCTGCGAACAGGAGACGGCCTTGATGCTCGCTCTTTCGGGCAGCGAAAGCGCCGCGTTGATTGAAAAGCGCATCGGCGGGCTTCAACCGCGCGTCATCCAGCCATGGATTGCTCCCGGCTATCCGGACGACCCTATCACTGATGCGGGGGCCGGCTGGGCCGCGATCTTCCATGCTGATGATTGTGGCTATTACGGCGATCCGGCTGCAGCCACGATCGAAAACGGCGAGGCCATTCTCGAGGTCACGATCGCGGCGCTGGCCCGCTTCCTGGAAGCCTTTGCCCGCGCACCGCTTCGTCTCGGCGTCGCCCGTGATCCGGCAAAGCCGGGCATCGCGCAACCTACCGTTCAGGAAGGGCAATGAACATGGCTATCGACGTTCTCGTCACCGGCGCCGGCTCTGTGGGCGGCCATGCCGTCGAATATCTGGCGCGCCGTCCGGAGATAACCACCATCGCCGTCATTGACCGCGACGCCGACCGCGCCCGGGGCATCGCCTGGCGCGCGACGCTTGGCGCGCTGCAGGAAAACAGGCATGTTCGCATCGAGGGCATCGGCCTTGACCTTGCCGACGTCCAGGCAACCGCAGACACGATCGGTCGGCTTGCGCCGCGGACCATCTTCCACACCGCGACACTGCTGACCGTGCCGGAGATGGCGCGAGGGCTGACGCCGGAAAATTTTCAGGCCGTGCGCGAGGCTGGCATGGGCGGGTTTCTGGCGGCTCATCTGACGCTTGGTCTGTCGGTCCAGGTAGGGCTGAAGGCTACCGGCCTGAAAACCAGCTTCATCACCGCGCCATTCCCCGATTTCGCCAATCAGGTGCTGGCAAGAACGGGACCCGCGCCGCTGACCGGTATCGGCAATGTCGACAATATTGCCTGTGAATTGCAGGCCATCGTCGCCGAAAAGCTTGGCGTTTCGGCGCTCTCGGTCACGCCGCTGGTTGTTGCCCATCACTCGGTCGCGGAATGGTTCCAGCGTTCGGGCGATGCCGGCAAAGCGCCCTGGCATGCCAGCGTCATTGTCGAGGGTCGCGACGTCACGGCCGAGATCGACGCTGGCAAGCTGATGGGCGAGAGTGCGGCGCGCATACGCGGGGTGCCTCAGGAAAGCAGAACGGCGGCATCCGGCGTGAAAACCGTTCTCGCCGCCCTGCGCGATGACGGCAGTTTCCAGCATGGCGCAGGCCCGGCCGGACGGCCGGGAGGATGGCCGATCCGGGTCTGGGCCGATCATGTCGAGATCCTTCCGATTCCGGGTCTGGACGAGGCCGAAGGTCTCGCCTTCATGCTGTCCGGTCAGAGGGCGGGAGGCATTGAGAGCATCGGCGACGATGGCACCGTAACCGCGACCGACGCCTGTGCAGGGATGGTGCGTTCGCTCTTCGGCGTGGAGGTCAAGAAACTGGCTCCGGGCGAAATCGCAGATGCCGGCATCGCCCTGCGCAAGGCGCTCAGCAAACGCATCGGTAACGGCGGCTGACGTCCATCTTGTCGCCGGACGGCTTCGGGGCTCTGCTCGAATGGGCGGCGTGGCGCGCGTAACCGTTCCGCCGGAGCAAATGATTTCGACCATGCCGCGCTCCACGCCGATGCGGACGCATGTGTGCTGCCCGAAGTTCTCGCGGCAATCGACATGCAGGAGGTCGAGGCCAATTTCTATGACAATGTGATAAACTGAGGCGACGACGGCGGGCGGCGTCAGACCGGCCCGCGATCTCACCATGCATATGGCGGCTGGAGAGTGCCGGCCAAAAACAGATGAGCAGCAGCAATGGCCCAATTCATAAACGCAAAAGAAGACATCATACAGGACGCGCTGAACGGGCTTGTCGCGGCATCTGGTGGGCGTCTTTCACGCCTTGATGGCTATCCCTTCATCCGCGTCATGCTCAGAAGCGACTGGGATAAAAGCAAGGTCGCCGTTATCTCCGGTGGCGGGTCGGGGCATGAGCCGGCGCACGCCGGCTTTGTCGGTGCGGGAATGTTGACGGCCGCAATCTGCGGCGACGTCTTTGCCTCCCCCTCCGTCGACGCGGTCCTTGCCGGGATCAGGGCGGTGACCGGCGAAGCGGGCTGCGTTCTGATCGTCAAGAACTATACCGGCGACCGGCTGAATTTCGGACTGGCCGCGGCAAGGGCCCGCGAACTTGGCCTCAAGGTGAATATGGTCATCATTCAGGACGACATCGCGATACCCGGAATTACACAGCCACGCGGTGTGGCCGGCACCCTGTTCGTCCACAAGATCGCCGGCGCCACCGCTGAGGCCGGGGGCGATCTCGACGCTGTGACGGAGGCTGCTGAGCGCGCGGCGGGAAACGTCTTCAGTATTGGCATGTCTCTCAGCACATGCACGATGCCGGGCGGTGCACGCGAGGACAGGCTTGCCGAGGGCGAGATTGAACTGGGGCTCGGCATTCACGGGGAACCGGGCGCCGAGAAACTCCGGTTTGAGACGGCAGGGCAAGCCCTATCGGTCGCGATCAAGCGGCTGGAGCCCCATCTGAAGGCGTCTGGATATGTGGCGATGCTCAACAATCTGGGCGGCACCACCACACTCGAAATGTCGATCCTCGCCGAAACGCTGAGAACGTCCCGGATCGGGGACAGGATCTCGCACCTGATCGGGCCGGCCTCCATGATGACCGCGCTCGACATGCATGGGTTTTCGATCTCGCTCTATCCCGCTGACCGGGAAGATCTGGAGCGGCTTGCCGCGGCAACGCCCATCAGCGCATGGCCGGGGCTGAACAGCTTCGCCGCGCCGGGGCTTGTCGCGTTGCCGGCCGAGGATGCCGCCGCGCGCTTTTCCCCTTCGTCACACCCGCAGACGGAAGCATTCCTCAAATCCTGCTGCGCGGCGCTGATCGACGCGGAGCGCGATCTCAATGCGCTGGATGCCAAATCGGGCGACGGCGACACAGGCACCACGCTTGCAACGGCGGCACGTGCGATCCTCGATGGAGTGGAGAGACTGCCATTGGCCGACCAGACCCTCCTGCTCCGCGCCATCGGCCAGACGCTGAGCGAGACGATGGGCGGATCCTCGGGCGTTCTGCTTGCTATCTTCTTTTCGGCCGCCGCCGAGGCAAGCGCTGAGAATTGCGACCTGATCGCTGCGCTTTCGGCAGGGCTTTCGCGGATGCAGGACGTCGGTGGCGCGAAACCCGGCGACAGAACCATGATTGACGCTCTCGCTCCAGCGCTGCAGTCGCTTGAAGACGGCGTTGGCGCCGCCGCCAGGGCTGCCAGAACAGGGGCGAACGCGACCACAGAGATGACCAGGGCCAATGCCGGACGCGCCAGCTATGTCGGCGCAAGCCAGCTTGCGGGCCATACCGATCCCGGCGCGGAAGCCGTCGCCCGCCTGTTCGAGCACATCGCAACGCGGGCGGAACGCGACGAGTGGGTGGCGCATCGCAACCCATCATGACCGCTGCGCGTATGCCTTCTTCTCAGCCATATGCATCGCAGCAGCCGTCATCCTCTGGCTTTGATTTAACGAGTGCTGAGCCTAACCGTCGATCATGGCGCCTGGCAGGGGTTCGCCATTGATCAGATAGCTGCCGATTCCGCGTGCGCGATAAAGCGCCGGATTGTGCAGCGAGATCGTCTTGGCATTGCGCCAGTGCCGATCCATATTTCTGGAGCGCATCGCGCCCGAAGCGCCGCCGACATCCATCAGTTTCGAAGTTGCTTCCACCACGGCGGAATCGACGAACACCTTTGCCTGGTCCGCCTTGAAAAGCGAAAGATGCACGAGTTGGGGTCTGACCTGCCCCCCTTGCGGTCCCGCGTTTTTATGTAGAGTTTGCTCAATCATTGCTCTGGGATCAGAGCAATCAGCATACGCGCCCATGTTGGTGGAGCACGAGTGCAGCGGCTCCCAGAACCGTATCGTCATTGCCCGCGAACTTGCCGACCACAAAGTTGGGGACGAGAACATCGGCCGCGGTTTCAGTGCGCTGAACAGCGTTCTTGGCAAAGCTTCGCGTGAGAGCGGACATAAAGGTTTCTCCAACCGAAGCCAGTTTTCCCGCAACGACAAAAAGCGAAGGGCTCAGGATCGTTGACGTAATGCCCATGGCCCATCCCGCCATCTCGGCGGCATCCTCGATCAGCCGGCTGCATTGTTTGTCACCCGCGCGCGCGCGCTCCACCAGCTGCTCTATGGATATCTTTTCGTTGGTTGCATCCTCGACCAGACGCACGAGGTTGTAGCCACCGACATAGGTTTCCAGGCAGCCGCGATTTCCGCACCTGCAAAGAGGACCCTGCGGGTTCAAGGTGATATGACCGAACTCCGCGGCGTTGCCGATTGCCCCGCGCTGAACGGTACGATCAATGACGATTGCCCCGCCCACGCCCAGGTCGAATTTGAAAAGCACAAAATTCGGTTCGCCGACGGCCACCCCCCAGGTCATCTCGGCAAGCGCGCCGCAGTGGCTTTCATTTTCGGCGTAGATCGGACAATCCAGCGTTCTGGAGAATGCCTCGGCAATGTAGATGCCGGACCATGTCGGCAATACCGAGCCCTTGAGGATGCGTCCTTCGTATGAGACCGGCGCGGAAACGGCGAGGCCGACGCCAAGCAGTTCCCCGACGGCTATGTTGAGCTTGGCGCATTCGACATCCAGTTGGCGACGCACGCATTCCGCAGCGTCGTTTGCGCTATAGTCTCGCGCTAATTCGAACCAGGTGTCAGACAGCACATTGTGGGCAAGATCGCACATGATGATACGAATCTCTCCCAACCCCAGCAGAACGCCGGCGCAAAATCCCTGAATCGGATTGAGCGAGAGCATCTGGGTCGGGCGCCCGAAGCTGGCGCTTCGGGTTTCTCCGTCAACCACAATGCCGCGCTCCCTCAGATCGGTCAGCAAGGTGGAGACCGTCGAGCGCGCGAGCCCGGTAGACTTGACGAGGTCGTTGGCACTGACCGATCCGATGGAGGCGATCGCCCTCACCACCTTGCCCGCCGGTGCTTCCGCATCGCCAAAGAGCTGTCTGAATTCACTCATGAAATGTCCTCCGACATGCTCTTACCCCTCACTTCGCTGCGCCGCAATATTTTTCTGTACGAAATATATTGGCGAGTATCACGCATTTTTCGCGCATTTTTGTCATATTTTTGGATCAAATTATTCATGAAAGAAAAAAGTGATTGACTCCGACGGCGTGTTTTGCATTTTTGTCCGACGAGAAGGAGCGATCGGGAGGCCGCAAGCAGACGAACCTGCGGAAGTTGGTTTCCGGGGCTGTGGCAATATCAAATTTGGCGCATCGCGAGAGCGCACGCCGAGCGGCGACAGCCGTGTCACCTGAGGAGGAAGCAGAATGAGAAACTTCACACACTACAAGTCCGTCAGCCTTGCGGCTATCGCTGCAACGACCATGGCAGCCAGCATCGCAAATGCAGCGGATGTGACCCTGTGGACGTTGAATTTCGACAATAACGGCGCAAACGAAGCGCTCAAGCAGGTCGCGGCCGATTTCGAGGCGGCAAATCCGGATATTGATGTCGAGATCGTCCAGCGTGCTGTCGATGAGCATAAGACCGCCCTCCGCGTTGCCGCAGGTTCCGACCGGGGTCCCGATATCTATTTCAGCTGGGCCGGCCTGGGTCTCGGCGGCGAGTATGTGAAGGCCGGCCTTTCGCTGCCGCTCGACAAATACTACGACGAATACCACTGGAGCGATGAACTGCTGCCAAGTGCCGCCGCCTTTGCTGACCTTTATGAAGGCGGCAAGCAGGGCGTCCCGTTCACCTTCAAGGGCGAGGCCGTCTACTACAACAAGAAACTGTTCGAGAAGGCCGGTATCACCGAAGAACCGAAGACCTACGAAGAGTTTCTGGCCGACGCCCAGAAACTCAAGGACGCCGGCATTGCGCCCTTCACCTTCGGCGGAACGGTAAACTGGCATGTGATGCGTCTGATGGACGTCATCCTTGAAACCAAGTGCGGCGCTGAAAAGCACGATGCGCTGATGGCGATGACCGCCGACTGGGCGACGGAGCCTTGCGCGACCGACTCCTTTGCTGAATTCGCGAAATGGACGCAGGATTACACGCTTCAACCCTTCATGGGGATCGACAACAAGCAGTCCTACAGCCTGTTCACGGCCGATCGTGCCGCGATGATGCTCGAAGGTGACTGGCTTGTCGGACAGCTCGAGGGCAGCGGCGAAAACCTGGACGACTACGGCATCTTCCCGTTCCCCACCAACACCGATCGTCTCTATGGCTTTGCCGAATACAACTACATCAGCACCAAGAGCGACGATCCCGACGCTGCCGCCAAGTTCCTGGACTATCTCCTGTCGACCGATGTACAGCAGCGCGTGTTGGGCAAGATCAGCGCGATCTCGGTCAACAAGAATGTGAAGTACGACAACCTGACCCCGCTTGAGGCCGAATGGCTCGATATCTTCAATACCTATGACCAGGTCTACATGAACGGCGACCAGGCATTCCCCCTGGATGTCACCACGGAGTACTTCCGCGTCATCAACGATGTCGCGTCCGGCGAAATCGAGCCCGCCGAAGCTGCGGGAGAACTGCAGACCTTCATTTCCAACAGAAACTGATCCTCCCGGTGTGCAGGCCGATCGACCTCGTGTCGGTCGGCCTGTGCTCTTTACGAATTGGCGAGGCCGCGCCCGCGTTGCCCAGAGGAACGCATGCCCTTCACAAAACACTCTCAAGACCCTCGTTTCGAAGCGTTGGTGCTGCTCGTGCCTGCGCTGGCGATCTATGCCGTGTTCGCCCTCTACCCCATGGTGAATGTGGTTGCGCTGAGTTTTCAGAAGTGGAACGGTCTTGATCCGACCAGCCAGTTTGTCGGTTTCGACAACTACAACGCCATCTTCACCAAGGACCCGGTCTTCTGGGGGGCGTTTCGCAATACCATCATCTGGACATTGATGAGCCTGGCATTCCCGCCGGTGATCGGACTCCTGCTTGCGCTTGGTCTCAACCAGAAAATCTTCGGGCGCAACAGTCTGCGCGCGATCTTCTATCTTCCCGTCATCATCGCGCCGATCGCAGTCGCCACGATGTGGAAGTGGATGTACGACCCGTTTTTCGGTCTTTTCAGCCAGTTGCTGACGAACTGGGGTCTCCAGGGGTGGATACAGGACTGGTTGGGCGACAGGGATATTGCCCTTTATTCGGTCTTCGTCGCCTATCTCTGGCAGACGGTCGGGTTTTCGATGGTGCTGTTTCTCGCCGGGCTCCAGAGCGTATCCCAGACTTTGGTCGAAGCCGCCCATATCGACGGCGCCGGGCGATGGGCCGTTTTCCGGCATGTGACCCTGCCGGCATTGCGTCCGACGCTGACGATCGTGATCGTTCTTTCGCTGATCACGTCTCTCAAAGCCTTTGACATCGTCTACGGTCTGACGGGCGGTGGGCCGGCTCAAAGCACGCAGATGCTGGCACTCTGGGCGTTCACGCAAGCCATGCAGATCTTCGATTTCGGACGCGGCGCGGCAATCTCCGTGGTGCTTCTCCTGATCACGCTCGCGATCGTCATTCCCTATATGCGTTGGTCCCAGAAGAACGAGGAGCAGGAATCGTGAGCGACCTTTCCGTGCAATCGTCCCGGGCAAGCAAAGCAGAAGGCCGCAGCGCCCCCCGCCGCGATCCCGTCATCATCGGCCTCTGGATCGCGCTCTTTCTCCTTGCCCTGATCTGGGTGGCGCCATTCGTGTTCATCGTCTTCACATCCTTGAAGACGCCGGCCGCGGTGACCGGCACGGGGGCGTTCATGCCCCCCTCGGAGATTGCCTGGGACAACTACACATCGGCCTGGAGCCGGGGCAATTTCGCCCGTTCGTTCCTCAACAGCGTCATCATTACGGTGGTCAAGGTGCCGATCGGCCTCGTGCTCTCGGCAATGGCAGCCTATGCACTCGCCAAGATCCGGTTACGTTTCGGCAAGGTTCTGCTGCTGCTCGTGGTCTTCGGCACCATGATCCCGTTCCAGGTGATGCTTGCGCCCTTGTTCACGCTGGTCAATTCACTGGGCCTGATCGACACCTATGCGGGCGTCATACTTCCGTACATCGCCTTTGGCGTGCCTTATCAGGTGTTCATCCTGCACAGCTTCTTCAAAGGCATCCCCAAGGAATTGTCGGAAGCGGCGCTGATCGATGGCGCGTCCCATTTCACGATCTTCAGGCGCATCTTCCTGCCGGTCTGCCTGCCGGTCCTGGCGGCGCTGCTCATACTCGATTTCGTATCGACCTGGAATGAGTTCGCGATGGCGCTGGTTCTGCTTCAGGACCAGGACATGTGGACGCTACCGCTCGGCCTGATGTCATTTCAGGGCCAATTCTCAAGCAATTACGGACAGCTCAATGCGGCGATCGTGATGACCGTTCTGCCCGCTACGATCGTCTACCTGCTGTTCCAGCGCTATTTCGTCTCCGGCCTGACGTCTGGCGCGGTCAAGGGCTGAGACGCTCAGAAGTGTTTCCCAAGGAGTAAGTTAATGTCTGATGCACATGTCGAGAAATGGAGCGTTTTCGAGACGTCCTTCGAAGGCCCCTCAAGCGGAAATCCGTTTGTCGACGTCAGCTTCGATGCCATTTTCGTGCACAAGAGCCGGGAAGTCCGCGTGCCCGGCTTCTACGATGGCGACGGAATCTATCGCGTCCGTTTCATGCCGGATGTCGAGGGCGTCTGGAGCTTCCGGACGCGCTCGCAAGCCGCAGCCCTTGATGGTCAGGCAGGCTCGTTCAATGTGAGTGCGGCGTCAGACGGCAATCATGGTCCGGTGCGGGTTCGCAACAGGTTTCACTTTGGCTATGAGGACGGGACCCCGTTCTTCTCGTTCGGCACGACCTGCTATGCCTGGGTCCATCAACCGCTCGACATGCAGAAGCAAACGCTTGAGACGCTGAAGAAAACCGGCTTCAACAAGATCCGCATGGGGGTTTTCCCAAAGGACTATCCGTACAACACCAACGAGGCGTTGCACGACTGCTTTGAGCGGGGGCCGGATGGCAAGCTGGATTTCAACCGGCCCAATCCGGTGTTTTTCAGGCATTTCGAAAGTCAGGTCGCTGCACTGTGCGCGCTCGGCATCGAAGCCGACATCATCGTGTTTCATCCCTATGACCGGTGGGGCTATGCGGACATGTCCGAGGAGCAGGACTACCGCTATGTGGCCTACCTCGCCGCGCGGCTGGCTGCGTACAGAAATGTCTGGTGGTCTCTGGCCAACGAATACGACTTTCTCCTGGATACCAAGCCGATGTCGCGTTGGGACCGCTTCTTCCATATCCTCGAAGAGAACGACGCCTTTCAACATCTGCGTTCGATCCACAATGGCGAAGTCACGGCCAACTACGATCACCGCAAGCCGTGGGTCACGCATGTCTGCATCCAGAACCCTGACGTCAAACTGACGCAGGAATGGCGGAACACCTATGGCAAACCGGTCGTCAACGACGAGCCGGAATATGAGGGTGACATCCTCGAGTGCTGGGGAAACCTGACGCCCGAGGAACTGGTGCATCGGTACTGGATCACGATGACCCGCGGCGGTTATGTGGGGCACGGCGAAACATATTCCGATCCGGACGATCTGATCTGGTGGGCCAAGGGCGGAAAGTTGCACGGCGAGGCATGGAAACGCATCGCCTTCCTGCGGGAAATCCTGGAACAGGACGTCAAACACGGTCTTGATCCCATCGGGCCGGTGACGCAGTGGCCCTGGTCCCGTGCTTCGGGCGCGCGCGACGGTGATGGCGATTTCAGGCTGATCTATCTCGGCGAACATCAGCCGGTTGTCTGGTCCTCGGGTCTGCCGCTGGATGACGGGGACTATGACGTCGATGTCATCGATACCTGGGAAATGACGGTGACTCCTGCGGAACGGATCGCGGCCCCGGTCACCCATCCCGTGCGTCACGGGGCGATTGTGCGCGGCGGCAAGGCGGATGCGGCCTTCGGCGTCAGGTTGCCGCGAAAGCCCCATCTGGCGTTGCGTGTTCGGAAAAAACGATAACGGGCGGAGTGAAGCCGATGTCAACCTTGAGCATCAATAACGTCAGGAAATCTTTCGGCGAGGTCGACATCATTCATGGTGTCGATGTCGAGATCGATGATGGCGAGTTCGTCATTCTGGTCGGACCATCGGGATGCGGCAAATCCACATTGCTGCGGATGATTGCTGGGCTGGAAACGATCTCGTCGGGGGAGATCAGTATTGGCGGGCGCGTCGTGAACAACCTTCGGCCCAAGGATCGCGACATTGCGATGGTGTTCCAGAACTACGCGCTCTATCCGCAAATGACTGTGGCGCAGAACATGGGCTTCGCTCTGGAACTTGCCGGAATCAGGAAGGACGACATCCGCAGGAAGGTGGGCGAGGCTGCCGACATTCTGGGGCTCGAACCGCTTCTGGATCGCAAACCGTCGCAACTGTCGGGTGGCCAACGCCAGCGCGTGGCCATGGGGCGCGCGATCGTGCGCGATCCGAAGGTCTTCCTGTTTGACGAGCCTTTGTCCAACCTCGACGCCAAGCTTCGCGTGAAGATGAGGGCCGAAATCAAGTCGCTGCATCAGCGCCTGAAGACGACGATCGTCTACGTCACCCACGACCAGATCGAGGCGATGACGATGGCCGACAAGATCGTGGTTCTCCAGGGCGGTCGGGTCGAACAGATCGGCACGCCGCTCGGACTCTACGATCGGCCGAAGAACATCTTTGTCGCGGGCTTCCTCGGGTCGCCCGCCATGAACTTTCTGGAAGGCGTGATAGAGGATGGCGGCACTTTCGTGCTGAAGGGAGGCGCGCGCGCTGCCCTTCATTCCACCCCGGCCGTTGCTGCCGACGCTCCGCTTGTGCTCGGAATCCGGCCTGAGGACCTTGCCCTTGGCGAGGAGGACGGGATTGATGCCGTTGTGAAGGTGATAGAGCCAACCGGTTCCGAAACCCATGTGGCCGTTGAGGTTGAAGGGCGGGAATTGACCTGGGTGGTGCGCGATCGCGTCGACCTGAGCTTCGGGCAAACGGTGAAGCTCTCCCTGAAAACGCCGAAAGCCCACTTTTTTGACAAGACCACGGAAAAACGTCTGGAGACTCCGCAATAGGCTTCCATACTGATGGCGTCGCCTTAACCGAGCACAGCGCGCGATCATTGCTTCGGCGTGAATTTCACGCTTTGATCGAGGAGGCGATCTCACGCCAGATGGTGCTGGCGTGGGTGCGGAGTTGGCGATGATCGATGGCAGTCAGGTGTTTTCGATGAAGATGGAAAAGATTGGCGATCTGGCCGTGGGTTGAGACGAAACGCTGGCATTGCCGCGCCGACTTGAACCGCATCATGCGTCGCTCTCGTCGTCGCACGGGAAGGTGAGAGTTCTCGACGCGATTGTTGAGCCCTTTGTGCGAACGGTGCTCGACACCCGGCATGAGCTGTCGCTTTGCGGCGGAATAAGAGCGCAGCTTGTCTGTCACCATCACGCGTGGTGTGACGCCCTGGCTCTTCAGCAGTTTGCGCATCAACCGAAGAGCGGCTCGCTTGTTTCTGCGGCTTTGCAGCAGGGCATCAAGAACGTAGCCGTTGGCATCGACGGCGCGCCACAGCCAGTATTTCTTTCCCTTTATGGACACGACCATCTCATCGAGATGCCACTTGTCAGCAAAATTGCCGCAGGACCGCCGACGAAGTTGACGGGCGAACTTCAGGCCAAATTTCCTCGCCCATTCTGCGACAGTCTGAAACGACACGACGATCTCACGCTCAGCAAGCAGGTCTTCAACGTCGCGCAGGCTCAGCGGAAACCGAGAATAGAGCCACACGGCGTGGGCGATGATCTCGGCTGGAAAGCGGTGGCGTTTATATTGGGCGTAGGCATCTTCAGTCATGCCGATAGACTATTGCCCCGATCCCCACCAACCGGTTAAGGCGACGCTTCCTGCATGGCTGTTGTTTACAATTCGCAATGACGAGTTAGGCAATTCGCCGAACGGGATGGAGCCGGATCAGCCCGTTGCGGCGGTGTCGAGGATTTCACGCTTGCCGACATGGTTGGCGGGGCCGACGAGGCCTTCGCGTTCCATGCGTTCCACCAGCGACGCGACGCGGCGCGGTTGTAGCCGGTCGACAGGCAGCGCTGGATATAGGAGGTCGAGCACTTCTTGTCGCGCTGGACGATCTTCACGGCCTTTGCGAAAAGATCGTCGACGTCGTCGCTGTCGGACCCCATATCAGGTCGGAAGTCGGTCAGGATCCAGGATCGCCGCATCCGGATTGCGCCGCGCCGGCTCTGCGAACTGGCCGTCTCCTTCTGTCTGAAGACCGTCCGCCCGTACCGTTTCGGCAGGTTTGATTGAAGGCTGGGATAACGCGAAAAGGCCATGCTGATGAAGACCAATCTGAGATCTGTCACTCAGCTAATGTGATAGAAAAGAAACCTTAACCAGTCGTTTCCGCCGGCCAATTTTGGCATCGCAACATGGGCTGGCGAGCCACCGATCCTCTCGCGAAATCTGCCTTAAGCTGTCAGGCCGCATTGGTGATGAAGCGCTCATTGCATTGGCCGATAATGCCCGCGCTACCACGCACGGGAGCGGATAGGATGATCCGGATTTCACAGGAAATGGCCGCGCCGGGCTTTGTCACGTAAACCGGCTTGCAGTTGCCTGCATTTCGGGTTGGGCGTAGATTTCGGCGATGCAGACACCCGATATCGGCTTCAGGCGACACCGTTTTCCGCCGCAGATAGTCGCTCACGCAGTTTGGCTTTACCTGCGGTTCAACGTGAGCTTGCGTGAAGTTGAGGAAATGTTGCTCAAGCGTGGTATCGACGTATCCTATGAGACAATCCGCCGTTGGATCGCCAGGTTCGGACCCCAGATCGCCTACAACTTGCGGCGGCGACAGGCGCGCCCTGGCGATATTTGGTATCTGGACGAGGTCGTTGTGAAATGCGCTGGAGAGAAGTTCTGGCTCTGGCGCGCAGTCGATCAGTATGGCGCCGTTCTCGAAGAAATCTTGCAGAAGCGCCGCGACAAGAGGGCGGCCAAGCGCCTGCTGGCGGCGTTGATAAAGCGCTATGGCTTTGTTCCACAGCGGATCATCACCGATAAACTGCGCTCGTACGGTGCGGCAAAGGCGGACGTGGCACCCGGACTTAACCATTGGTCCCACAAGGGTCTCAACAATAGGGCTGAGAATAGGCACCTGCCGTTTCGAAAACGAGAACGAACCATGCAAGGCCACCGGTCACCAGGAGCATTGCAACGGTTCGTCGCCATGCACTCCGCTACCCGCAATTGCTTTTCAGTTCCATCCCGCCGCCGTGCCGCACAAACAATCCGCTACCATCGGCTCGAAGCGTTCGATGCATGGAAAGCTGCAGCCTGCATCGCCTGAAAAATTTGGAGCCGCTGGCCTTTCTCGGCATGGCAAACTTAATGTGACGGCCCCGGTCCGAGACATTGTCGGGCTCTACCTGTCGCCGCCCGAGCGCACGCTGGTACTGTGTGTCGATGAGAAATCGCAGGTGCAGGCGCTCGGCCGTACGCAACCTTTGCTGCCAATGCGGCCTGGCCAGATCGAGCGGCGCACCCACGACGACAAGCGCAACGGTACGACATCCCCGTTCGCCGCCCTCGACGTCAAGGCGGGAACCATCGTCGGTCAATGCGTGCCCCGGCATCGGACGACGGAGTTCCGAAAGTTCCTCGACGAGGTCGAGCGCAACGTGCCCGCTGATCTCGACATTCACGTCATCATCGACAATGACGGCACACACAAGACCAGGCTGATCCGCAACTGGTTCGCCAAGCGTCCGCGCTGGCATGTGCATTTCACGCCCACATCGGCGTCATGGATCAACCAGGTCGAACGGTTCTTCGCGCTGCTGACCGAACGCGCCCTCAGGCGTGGCGTATTCCGCTCGATCGCCGAACTCGAAACGGCAATCAACACTTACATCGACGCCACAAATGCCGAACCCAAACCATTCCGCTGGACCAAGTCCCCCGACGATAGCCGTTTCGCTGACCACCGCTACCCTGCTACACCATGCGGCGGCCAAACGGCTATCATGGCTGGGACTGGGCAACCCACTGCGACCTGATCAAGGCAGATGTCCCCAGGAAAGCTGCTCTGCAAAGTCAACGTGACATCGCCAGCGGGTGGCGCGCGCCGATCATGAAATGATCGGCCTGCCTATCTTTCGGCCGCGAACTGCCAGCCCTGGGTAACGACGCTGCTGCGGATCCGCCAGTTGAGGATTTCCATCAGCAGGGTCTGCCGGGTGTCGGCGTGGTTCGGGTCGTCCCACAGGTCGGCAATCTCGTCCGGGTCGTTCTGCATGTCGAAGAGCTGGCCGTTGCCCTCGACGAAATAGACCAGTTTCCATTCAGGCGTGCGCACCATGGTCATGAATTGCGTACCGCTGAGAATCCGGTCGCCGGCGTGTTCGGCGAAGATCATCGCGCGCCTTTCCGCCGGTTCGTCGGCGCCGAGATAAGGCAGCAGGCTCTGGGCCTCGATATATTTCGGCACCTCCGCGCCGGCCATTTCCAGGATGGTCGGGCCGAAATCGAACAGCGAGACGAGGTCATCGACCCGTCGTCCCGCCGCCGCGCTGCGCGCCGACCAGACGATTGCCGGCACATGGGCGCTGCCCTCATACATCGACCATTTCTGGCTGAGGCCGTGATCGTTCAGCGCGTCGCCATGGTCGGAGGTGAAGATCACGATCGTGTCGTCGAGCACGCCGCGCCGCTCGAGCGCGTCGAACAGCTTGCGCATCTGCCCGTCGATCAGGGTGATGTTTGCATAGTAATGCATACGCTGCCGGCGCAGCTGTTCCGCGCTCGGATTTTCGAGATGGACGACGGCATCGTGGTCGACCTCGACATGCTGCCTGCGCAACTCCTTCAGGGCGGAAGGCTGCGCGTCCATGGCGGCCTGATCCCTGATCGGCAGCGGGATCTCCCTGTCCCTGTAGATGTCGAGATATTCGGCCGGCGGGTCGTAAGGCGGATGCGGTCCCGGTATGCCGACCTCGAGGAAAAACGGTTCCTTTCCGGGATATGTGTCGAGCCAGTCGCAGGCAAGATCGGTCACGAACACATCGGAATGCAGGTTTTCGGGCAGTTCCCACACGAACGCGCCGAGCCGCTCGCGATAGTCGGCGCGGCGGCAATAGGTCCGGCGGCTGGGCTTCTCGTGACCGGTGGCGAAAAACGCCTTGTCCCAGTTGTCGAGATAGAACGGCAGGCGCGCGGTCGCGCGATCCTTGTTTTCGACCACGTGGCGTTCATGGAAGCCGAAGGCCTGCTCGAAGGGCGATGTGTGCATCTTGCCGATATTGACACAGCGATACCCGGCAGTGGCGAGCTGCCCGACCCAGGTCTGCGGCCAGCGCTCGTCATTGCGAAACACGCCGTTCGTGTGCGGATAGAGGCCGGTAAACAGGCTGGCCCGCGACGGCGCGCAGGACGGCGAGGTGACGTACATGTTGGTGAACGAGACGCCTTCGCTAACCATGCGGTCCAGATTGGGCGTCACCATGTGCGAATGGCCCAGCGCCGCGATCGTGTCGTAACGCTGCTGGTCGGTAATGACAAAGACGATGTTGGGCTGTCTGGCACGAGACATGGCGATGTGGTTCCCCGGTTCGATCATCGGAAATGCGGAACCCTGGCCGACCTCCCGTCAGAGCGCCGCAATTCGCATTTTCGTAGCGCTACGAAATGACGATGTCAATCGGCTTCCCGCAAATCCTCCGCGGCATCCCGTGGTCTACAGGCTGTCGCGGGCGATGATCTGGAAGCCGGTATCGATGACTTTCGAACGCACCGGCGAAGTCCCTTTTTCGGCAAGATTTTCCCGGATGAGCGCCACGACCTCGCCGGCGATCCGATCCGAATTGGGCTCGACGGTGGTGATGGCGGGATTACAGGTCGCGCTGAATTCGAGATTGCCGAAGCCGGTCAGCCCGATGCGTCCGGGGATCGAAATATTCCTGCGGCCGGCTTCAAAAACGATGCCGAGCGCAATGACGTCGCTTGAGCAGACAATGACATCGCATTCCGGATGTTCGCCGAGCACCCGGTCCAGCAAATCACAGCCCAGCCTGGTCGACGCCGCCCGCGGGTCTTCGACCAGGGTCGGTCTGATCCCCCGGGCCTCGAGCGCCGCGGCATGGCCGGCGGCGCGCTGCGCGGCGCGAACGTCGCGGGAAAGACGTGCGCCGACGAACACGGGTCGCCTGTAGCCCTTTGAAAGCACGTGGTTCGCCATCTCAAAACCCACCTTGTGGTGGGAGAAGCCAACCGCCGACATGATGGGTTCAGGGGCCGCTTCCCACATTTCGATCACCGGGACCGTCCGGTCGCGCAGCATGCGGATGGTCGCATGGCTGTGCTTGAGGCCGGTCAGGACGATCGCCGCGGGCGCCCACGAAAGTGCGGCCCGCACCAGGCTCTCCTCGACCTCCAGGGAATATTCGTTATTTCCGACGAGCGTCAGAATTCCATCCTGCGCAAGCGCCGCCTCGATCTGGCTGACGGTCGAGGAAAAGAAGGCGTTGCGGACCGACGGAACAACAATGCTGACGACGCGCGATCCCGCCGAGGCCAGCCCGCCGGCCACGAAATTGGGCACGTAGTTCAGTTGGTCGATCGCCGTCCTGACCCGTTCCGATATCGCCGGGGAGACTTCGGAGGGCTTGCGCAGATAGAGCGAAACGGTCGAGGGCGACACTGCCGCCAGCCGCGCGACATCCGCCATGGTGACGCTTTGCATCTTGCGTCTCCGGCGCGCCGGTTTGAGTTCAGCCATCGGTCACACTCCCCTCATGCATATGTCTGCAGGTATAGCAGCCAAGCGAATGCATCCTCCAGCAAGCACGTCGCGATATCCATGCTTTTTGTGTTTCAAGACTCAGCGCCAGGATTCAACGCCAAGACTCAGCGCCAAGACTCAGTGGATTGACAATTTCGTAGCGCTACGATAATCCGATAAAGCCACTGGAGGAAGAGGGGTCGATCATTCCATGACGGCGCCTTGATGGTAGAGGAGGAGACGGAAGCATTATGCCCGCAATGTCCCTGCCGGATTTCAGGCGTGGCCCCAAGGTCCCGGGGCCTGGTGTTGAGATATTCTTTAATCGGAGGCAGAAAATGAGAAATATGGCAAAGATGCTGGCCGGGAGTGCCGCGATCATTCTGGCGGGCGTTTCCTTCGCCCGCGCCGAAACGATCGATATCATCGTTCCCTTCAGCGCCGGCGGCGGCACGGACATGGTCGCCAGGGTGTTTTCGCCCGGCTTCGGCCAGGAGCTCGGCGCCACCGCCGTCATCCGCAATCTTGCCGGCGCTTCCGGCTCGATCGGTGCCGGCGAGGTTGCAAAGGCGCGGCCGGACGGCGCGACGCTCGGCTATCTGCCGATCGGTACCGTGGTCATCCAGCCGGTGCTGGCCGATACCAGCTATCAGGTCAGCGACCTGACCCCCATCTGCCAGACGACCGCGACGCCGATGTTCCTGATGGTTGCGAAGGATGCGCCCTGGAATTCCGTCGAAGACGTTGTCGAAGCCGGCAAGAACAAGCGCCTCGTTTACGGCTCGTCCGGCCCCGGCACCATCGTTCACCTTGCCATGGCCGCCTTCGCCCAGGATACCGGCATCAACGCGCTGCACCTGCCGTTTGCCGGCACGGGCCCCGCGATGAACGCGATGGCCGGCGGTGAAATCCAGATCTTTGCCGACACCTCCACCGTGCTGGAGGCGAACGACCTGAAGCCTCTGGCGATCTTCGCCAAGAGCCGTTCCCCCGAATATCCGGACGTCCCGACGATGGACGAACTCGGCTATCCGGACCTCAATTTTGCGGTGTGGCAGGGCGTGTTCGGCCCGAAGGGTCTTCCCGCAGACGACGTCGCGACGTTCTCGACCGCGTGCGAGAAGGCCGTCGCGACGCAAACCTTCAAGGACTTCCTGCAGAAGAGCAACACGACCCTCAGCTATATGGACTCCGAGGCGTTTTCGCAGTTCGTCGAGGAAAGCCAGAAGTCGACCAGAGAGCTTCTGGTGAATATCGGATTGGCACAGTAAAACTCCTGTCCCGGATGATGGCGATGACGCGCGTAAACCTGACAAGCTGCCTGCTGCCGCTGCTGTTGCTGCTGGCGGGCGTTTTTCTCCTCTACAGCGATATGAGCGGCAGTACCGGCGCCGGCAATATTGCCGCTGCCCAGCGCGGCTTCAGCCTTCCGGTCACGCTCCTGGCGATCTGGATCGGTCTTGCGGCGCTGCTGCTGGCGCAATCGCTGGTCAAGCTGAAAGCGTCGTCGTCCGAACCCGCAACGGCCTCTAACGTTGAAGCCGGAAAACTGATGGCTGTCGCGATCATCACGCTCGCGACGGCCGTCGGCACGGTCTATTTCGGTTATCTGGTCCCGGTCACCATCGGGATCGCGGCCTTCCTGCTGGCTGTGGGTGAACGCAATCCGGTGCGGCTGGCGCTGGGCATTTTCCTGTTTGGCCCGGGCCTGTGGTTTCTGTTCCACCACATCCTGTTGATCCGGTTGCCCAGCCTCATTTCAGCGGACCTCTTCTGATGGATATCTTCCTCACAGCCCTCGATCAGGTGTTCAGCTTCGGGCCGATCGCGGCCATCCTCATCGGCACCTTCTTCGGCATCGTCATCGGAGCGATTCCCGGTCTCGGATCCGTGGTCGGCATTTCGATCTGCCTTCCCTTCACCTTCGGCATGGACGCGATCACCAGCATCTCCCTGCTGCTCGGGGTTTACTGCGGCTCGGTCTATGGCGGCTCGATCTCCGCCGTCATGATCAATTCGCCGGGAACGCCGCAATCCGCCGCGACGGTTCTGGAAGGCTATCCGATGGCACAGGCGGGTCAGGCCGGCAAGGCGCTCGGCTGGGCCACCATGAGTTCGGCGATCGGCGGTCTGATCTCCTGCCTGGTGCTGATCATCGCCGCCCCGCAGCTTGCGCGGGTCGCAACGCAGTTCGGCTCCGTCGAGATCTTCTCCCTGATCGTCCTGGCGCTGACTTGCATCGCAACGGTTTCCGCGGGCGCCATGACCAAGGGCCTGCTGATGGGCGTCATCGGCCTGTTCCTGTCGCAGGTGGGCACCGATCCGGTCAGCGGCGTGCCGCGCTTCACCTTCGGCAGCCAGTTCCTCTCCAGCGGACTGGACCTCATCAGCGTCGTCGTCGGCCTGTTTGCCCTGTCCGAAGCCTTCGCGCGCATCGGGTTTCCGGAACAGGAAGAGGCGATAACCGAAAAGACGCGGCTCATCCTGCCGAAATTGTCCGAATGGAAGGGCCGGGTCGGCCACCTGCTGCGCAGCTCCGGCATCGGCTGCCTGATCGGCGCCTTGCCGGGAACCGGCGCGTCGACCGCCGCCTTCATCTCCTATGCCGTGGCCAAGCGCACGTCGAAGAACAGCGCCAATTTCGGCAAAGGCGAGCCGGATGGCCTGATCGCTGCTGAAAGTTCCAACAATGCGGTGACCGGCAGCGCCATGATCCCGACGCTCGCGCTCGGCATCCCCGGCGACGTCATCACGGCCATCCTGATGAGCGCGCTGGTCATTCAGGGCATCACCCCCGGCGTCAGACTGATGGCGGAAAACGCGGTCACGGTCGACGGCATCTTCATCTCGCTCATCCTGATCAATCTGGCGATGCTGGTCCTGGCGTTCCCGCTCGTCCGCCTCTTCGGCAAGCTTCTGCTCGCGCCCCAGAGCCTGATCGTCACCGGCATTTTCGGTTTTGTGGTTCTGGGCACGATGACGGTGCGCGGCAATCCGCTTGACGCCGTCGTTGCCGTCATCTGCGGCATTGCCGGCCTGATTTTGCGACGCGGCGGCTACCCGCTCGCACCACTGGTCATCGGCTTGGTGCTGGGGCCGGAGCTTGAACAGAACCTCAATCGCGGACTGCTGATCCACGACAACAATTTCTTCGCGATGATCGCCAGCAGTTGGATCGCGATTGCGATCTTCGCCGTCGTCGTCGTGCTGGTTCTGTGGCCGATCGTCGCCCCGCTCGTGCGGCCTCGCGCCGAAAAAATAGCGCCACGATGACCACGGCACCCCAGGACCCGGCGCCAGGCACGACCGCGCATCTCATCGTGATGGCGTTTCAGGCTGGGCAAGTCCAGCGTCGCGAAAGATCTGGCCTCAAGAAGCTTTCCAATATCCCCGGCGTTCGCCATTCGCGATCAAGGTTCACGCTCGGCTGCACCAAGCGCTCGCTGTCGATTTCACCGACAGTGTAGTGGCTATTTCAGGAGCACGACCAGAAACTGCGAGATCTCAGGGATCGCCGCGACCACTGCCAGGCCAACCAGACTGGTCAGCAGGAAGGGCAGCGCCCCGCGGGCGACCTTTTCAAGCGGCAGTCGGGTGATGTTGGCCGCAACATAGAGGTTGATGCCCACAGGCGGCGTGAACAGCCCGATCGCCAGATTGATCATCAGCACGACGCCGAACCAGACCGGATCCCAGCCGAGCTTCTGCACCACCGGCAGGAAGATCGGCAGGCAGATGAACATGATGGTGATCGCATCCATGAACATGCCGGCGATCAGGATGATGACCATGATGATGAACAATACGATCCACTGGTTGTCGGAAATGCCGAGCAGCATTGACGAGTAGTGGCCGATCAGGTCATCGACCGTGACCACCCAGCCGAAAAGGCTGGCATAGGCGACCACCATCATGACCACGGCCGACGAAGCGGCCGCCTCGTTGAGCGACCGGTAGAGGCCGGCTATCGTCAGCGTGCGATAGATGAAGCCGCCGACCAGCAGCGCGTAGACCGTGGCAACAAGGGCCGCTTCGGTCGGCGTGAAGGCGCCCGAGTAGATGCCGCCCAGGATCACCACCGGCGTCATCAGCCCCCAGAAGCTGTCGATGAAGGACCGGCCAAGACGGCGCATATAGGGCATGTCGGCATAGGGCGGTGGGCTAAGCCTGTCCAGGCTCGGCGAACCGGCGGGAACCGCGCCGCTCTTCTTGGCGAGCGGCAGCGTGGCGAGCATCAGCACGCCCATGAACAGGCCGGGAATGATGGCCGCGATGAACAGGTCGGAGATCGAGGTCTCGGCGATGACACCATAGATGACAAGGCCGATCGAGGGCGGAATGACGATCGACAGCGCCGCGCCGGTGCAAACGAGGCCGGCGGCGAAGGCGCGGGAATAACCGTCCTCCTCCATGCCGCGGATGATCAGCGGGCCGATCGCCGCGACCGATGCCGGACCGGAGCCGCTGACCGCCCCCCAGAACAGGCAGACGGTGGTGCCAACCACGCCCATGCCGCCCGGCAGGCCGCCGATCAGCACGCGAAAGAAGCGGATCATGCGCTCGGCAATGCCAAGGCTACCCATCAGCGTGCCGGCCAGGATGAAGAAAGGCACCGCGAGCAGCGAATACTTGGCGATGCCCGAGGCAATCAGGTCGCCGGCCAGATCAAGGCCGAAGCCGAGCACCCACATGGCATAGACAGCAGAGAGCCCCAGCGCGAAGGCAACCGGCACACGGAGCGCCAGCAGGATGAAGAACAGGAGGGCCATCTGGGTCCCGGCGCCGAGATCAAACATGGGAGGCAGCCTTGTCGTCCAGGTCGTGCCAGTCTTCGAGCGCCCGCTGAATGTAGCGGATGACGATCAGCGCGAAACCGAAGGGCAGCCCGACGCTGTAGTACCAGGCGGGGATCTGCAGCGCGTAGGACTTGATGCCGCTCGACAGCTGGTTGGTCAGAAGCTCGATCGTGAACCACGTGGACGCGACGAGGAGGACGACCGAAAGAAGCGTGGCAAGCACCAGCATCAACCTGCGCACCGGACGGGGGACGAGCTCGTAGATCAGGGTCACGGCCAGGTGGTCGCCGGTCCTGGCAGCAATTGCCGCGCCAAAGATGGTGAGCAGCAGGAAACCGTTGGTCAACAGTTCCTCGGAGGAGGCAAACGAATAGCTGGTCGCGTAGCGCACCACGACATTGACGAAGCCGAGCAGGGTCATGGCGAGGAAAATCAGCGCACAGATGATCTTCTCCGCGTCACGCAGAATGAAGGCCATTGGTTTGTCTCCGGTGGGGAAAAGGTGGGCCGGACCTGAAGGTGCGTCCGGCCCGCAGCACGTGCCGCTCTTAGTTGGAAGCCGCGACGGTGTCCTGGAAGTTCTTCACCAGATCGGTGCCTACCTTTGCGGACCAGGTGTCGAAGGCCGGCTTGGTGGCATCACGGAAGGCCTGCAGTTCTTCGGCGGAGGGCTCGTAGACTTCCATGCCCTTCTCACGCAGGAAGGCGACGCCCTCTTCCGTGCTTTCGCGCGTGATCTGCTTCTGGTAGGCCATGGCCTCGGTTGCCGCCTGCTGCACCTTTTCCTTGGTGGCGTCATCGAAGCTGTCCCAGCGCTTCTTGCTGATGCCGAGGAAGACCGGGTCATAGGAATAATGCCAGGTGGTCAGGTATTTCTGCACTTCGTAGACGCGCTGCGGAATGATCACGGCGCCGATCGGGTTTTCCTGGCCGTCGACCACGCCCTGCTGCAGCGCCGAGAATGTTTCGGTCCACTGCATCTGCTGCGGATTGGCGCCGAGCGCGTTCATGACGTCGATATACATCGGGCCGGCGACGCGCATCTTCAGGCCCTTCATATCCGCCGGGGTCTTGATGGGATGCACGTTGTTGGTGACTTCGCGGAAACCGTTTTCGCCCCAGGCCAACACCACGATGTCGTGGTCATCCATGATTTCCTTCATTTTGTCGCCGGGTGCGCCATTGGTGGTGGCATCGACCTGCTCATAGTTCGAATAGAGATAGGGCAACGAAAACACGGCCATCTCGGGCACGAGCGGCGTCACGTTGATTGCCGAGGTGATGACGAAGTCGAGTGCGCCACGGCTGACCATTTCGGCCTGCTTCATCTGGTCGCCACCCGAGAGCGTCGCATTCGGGAAGACCTTCACGGTCATGTCGCCATCGGTGGCGGCGCTCAGCAGTTCGTTGAACTTCTCGGCACCCTTGTGCCAGGTGGTGGCGTCGCCGGTGTTGTGCGACAGGCGCAGCGTTTCGGCCGATGCCGTGCCGAAGAAAGCGGCGAGTGCGATCGCGGATGTCAGGGCGAGCGCGCCCAATGTCTTGAGATGCATGTTTTCCTCCTCTTTGGGTGCTGCTCACGCAGCGGTCGCAACCTCCATTGCGACTACAGGTCCATATCATGGATCATTATTGATCCGAATGGAAGTGCATAAATGCCGAAATTGCACTATTTCTCAAGCCTCAACGACGTGGCTTTACTTTTTTCGCCTCAGATGATAATTTTCAGGTCCATAATATAGACCTAGAGGCGAATACCCTTGAGCTCTCTGAACGGATCGCAAAGCGTTGACCGCGCCCTGTTACTGCTGGCGATGATCGGCCGACATGCCGGCCGTGGCGTTTCGCTGTCCGTGCTCGTGGAGGAAAGCGGGCTGAACAAGCCGACGGTGCGCCGCCTGCTGCTAGCGCTGATCCGCGCAAGCCTGGTCGAACAGGACGAGGAGACCCGGCGCTACTATCTGGGCGAGGAGGCCTATGTGCTGGGCACGCTCGCGTCGCAGCGATTCGGGCTGCTGGAGCTTTGCCTCGACAGCCTTGCGGCACTGTCGCGCAAGACCCAGGATACGAGCTTCCTTTCGGTGCGGCGTGGCACCTCGGCGGTCTGCGTTTATCGCGAGGAAGGCACTTATCCGGTGCGTACCCATGCGCTCCAGGTCGGTTTTGAACACCCGCTGGGCGTCGGCGCCGGGTCTCTCGCCTTTCTGGCAGCGCTCCCCGACGCTGAGGTCGAGGAGGTTCTCGCGGCCAACGAGGCGATCCTGTTGTCACGCTATGCCGCCTTGCCGCCGGACCATATCCGCCGGGATGTCGCGGAGACCCGCGCCAACGGCTACTCGCTCAATCCGGGGCTGATCGTCGCCAATTCCTGGGGGATCGGCGTCGCGATCCGACATCCGGACGGGCGCCCCGCCGGAGCGCTGTCGATCGCCGCGATCGACAGCCGCATGCAGCCGGGAAGGCAGGAGGAACTCGCAGGCTACCTCAAGCAGGAAGCCGCGAAGGTGGAGGAAAAGCTGGCCGGCATGTTTGCCGCCAGGAAGGGCCAGGACGACAGGCCAGCAACGAGATCACAGGCGAGGAGGCACGTGAGATGAGGAAAGCACAGATAGTCGGCTGGGCGCATTCGCCGTTCGGCAAGTCGCCGCTGGAAGATACCGAGCAGTTGATGGCATCGGTCGCGGCACCCGCGATAGAACATGCGGGTCTCGGCCCCGAAGATGTCGACGGTATTTTCGTCGGCGTCATGAACAACGGATTTTCCAAGCAGGATTTCCAGGGCGCCCTGGTCGCCATGGGTAACGAGGCGCTTGGCTACGTGCCGGCGGTGCGGCTTGAAAATGCCTGCGCCACGGGCTCCGCTGCGCTCTACAGCGCCATGGACTTCATCGAATCCGGTCGCGGACGCATCGCGCTCGTCGTCGGCGCCGAGAAGATGACCGCGACACCGACCGCCGAGGTTGGCGACATCTTGCTCTGCGCCAGCTACCGTAAGGAAGAAGCCGATGTGCAGGGCGGATTTGCCGGCCTGTTCGGCCGCATCGCCCAGGCATATTTCCAGCGCTATGGCGACCGCTCCGAGGAGCTGGCCATGATCGCCGCGAAGAACCACGCGAACGGGATGGCCAACCCCTACGCCCACATGCGCAAGGATTTCGGCTTCGATTTCTGCAACACCGTCTCCGACAAGAACCCCTATGTCGCCGCTCCCCTGCGCCGCACCGACTGCTCGCTGGTTTCCGACGGAGCGGCTGCGATCGTGCTCGCCGACGACGAGACCGCGGCGACGCTTCGGCAGGCAATCGCCTTCCGTGCCCGCAGGCAGTCGAACGACATCATGGCGCTCAGCCGCCGCGATCCACTCGCTTTCGAGGGTGCCCGGCGCGCCTGGGCCGGCGCGCTTTCCGACGCCGCGCTGACGCTCGACGATCTCTCCTTCGTGGAGACCCATGACTGCTTCACCATCGCCGAGATGATCGAATACGAGGCGATGGGGCTTGCCGCGCCCGGAGAAGGCTACAAGGTCGTGCGTGATGGCATCACCCGCAAGGAGGGCCGCCTGCCGGTCAATCCGTCCGGCGGGCTCAAATCCAAGGGCCATCCGATCGGCGCCACCGGCGTTTCCATGCACGTCATGGCCGCGATGCAGCTGATGGGCGAGGCTGGCGACATGCAGATCGGCTCGCCTTCGCTTGCAGGCGTGTTCAACATGGGCGGCGCCGCGGTTGCCAACTATGTCTCCATCCTGGAGCGCGCGAAATGAGCGATACCGTGCCACTCGGCGGTGTTTCACCGTGCACGCGGCGCGTGATGAATCTCGCCAATTTCCTGACCCAGGCCGCGCGCCGGCATCCCGAGGAGATCGGCTTTGTCTGGGGCGAGAAGACCTGGAGCTGGGCCGAGATGGAGGCGCGCGCCAATGCCATGGCCGTGGCGCTTGCCCGCGACTACGGCGTCGTCAAGGGCGACCGCATCCTGGTCCAGTCGTCCAACTGCAACCAGATGTTCGAATCGATGTTCGCCTGCTTCCGGCTGGGCGCCGTCTGGGTTCCGACCAATTATCGCCAGTCGCCCGCCGAAGTCGCCTTCCTCGCCGAGGCAAGCGGCGCCAGGGGCATGATTTCGGGCGCGGCATTCCCCGACCATGTCAGCGCCTGCCTGAAGGCAGCGCCGGCGATCGAATTCGTGATCTCGATCGGGGGGGCAGACTTCGGCCCCGACTATGATGCGATCACCGCTCGGCACGCCGGGCAGAAGATCGCCTGTGCCCCGGTCGAGCACGACGACCCGTGCTGGTTCTTCTTTACCTCGGGCACGACGGGCCGACCCAAGGCCGCTGTCCTGACCCATGGGCAGATGGCCTTCGTCATCACCAACCATCTCTGCGACCTGATGCCGGGCACCGGTGGTCCAGGCGACGCCTCGATCGTCGTTGCGCCGCTCTCCCATGGGGCCGGCATCCATCAGCTGACCCAGGTCGCCCATGCGGTGAAAACCATCCTGCCGGCATCCGAGAAGCTCGATGTTCCGGCCGTCTGGCAGCTGATCGAGCGCTGGAAGGTGACCAACGCCTTCACCGTGCCGACCATCCTGAAGATGCTGGTCGAGGACCCCGCCTGCGAACGGTTCGATCATTCGAGCCTGCGCTATGTCATCTATGCCGGCGCGCCGATGTATCGCGCCGATCAGAAGCAGGCACTGTCGAAGCTCGGAGCGGTTCTGGTGCAGTATTTCGGCCTTGGCGAAGTGACCGGCAACATCACCGTGCTGCCACCCGCCTACCATGCCGCAGAGGACGGCCCGAAGGCCCGCATCGGCACCTGCGGTTTCGAGCGCACGGGCATGCAGGTCGAGATCCAGGACGATCAAGGCGCGGAGGTGGCGCTGGGTTCGACCGGCGAGATCTGCGTGATCGGGCCGGCCGTGTTTGCCGGCTACTACAACAACCCGGAAGCCAATGCGCAGTCCTTCCGCAATGGATGGTTCCGTACCGGCGATCTCGGCCACATGGACGACCAGGGCTTCGTCTACATCACCGGCCGTTCCTCCGACATGTATATCTCCGGCGGCTCCAACATCTATCCGCGCGAAATCGAGGAAAAGATCCTGACCCATCCTGATATCACCGAGGCGGCGGTGCTGGGCGTTCCAGATCCTGTCTGGGGTGAGGTTGGCATGGCGGTCTGCGTCGCGCGCGAGGGCGCCGATATCGGCGGCATCGACCTCAAGGCATTCCTTGATGGCAAGGTCGCCCGCTACAAGCTGCCGAAGACCGTGGTGTTTTGGGAGGCCATGCCGAAATCGGCATACGGCAAGATCACCAAGAAGATGATCCGGGAGGAACTGACGCGGCGCGGGCAGATGTCGGTCGTGGAACCGGAGCTGGAAAAAGTCCCGACACCTTGAGGAGGAGCCGTCATGGGAAACAAGATCAAGGCCAACGCGATCGCGATCACCGGCGGTGCCTCGGGCATCGGGCTCGCGACCGCGCATTCACTGCTCGGCCGGGGCTATGAGCCCTGGCTGCTCGACCTGAAGCGCGAGACGCTCGACAACGCCTGTGATGAACTCGGCCTCGCGCGTGACCGCGGCATTGTCTGCGACGTGTCGGACGAAGTCTCCGTGGAGCAGGCGATCCGAACGGTCTCGGCCAATATGGGGCTTGCCGGCATTGTCAATTCTGCCGGCATCGCCTTCGACCGCCCGGCGGTGGAGACCAGCGTCGAAGACTTCAAGCGCATCCTCGACGTCAACCTCACGGGCAGTTTCATCGTCTCGCGCGCCGCCGCGCGGCTGTGGATGGAACGCGGCGAGGCCGGCTCGATCGTCAATATCAGCTCCGTCTCGGGCCTTTGCGGCAACAAGGGCCGCACCGCATATGGCGCCTCAAAGGGCGGCATCAACCTGATGACGCTGGTGATGGCCAATGAGCTCGGCCCGATCGGCGTGCGCGTCAATGCGGTGGCGCCAGGACCGATCGACACGCCGCTTGCCCGCGTCGTCCACACCGAGGATGTGCGCCGGCAATGGAACGAACGCGTGCCGCTCGGACGATATGGCACGACGGACGAGATCGCCAGGGCCGTCACCTTCCTGCTTTCCGATGACGCAAGCTATGTGAACGGCCAGATCCTGGCGGTCGATGGCGGCTTCATCAATGCGGGCCTGTCGGCGTGACGCGTTTCATAAAGCATCCGGGACCGGTGAGCGCGGAACGGTATCGCGCCGTCGCCTGCCGGGCGGAGCCGTTGAGGCTGCGGCTCGAGGCCGGAACCCTGATCAACGGCGCCGTCGCCAAGGCCTTTGCTGGCGCGGGCTTTCGCGCTGGCTGGGCCGCACTTGAAGACGTGCGCATGGACCGGATGAACTATGTCATGCCGGCGGCAAGCCCCGATGACAACCATGCCGCCTGGTATAGCGCCACCTTCAGTCCTGAGCCCGGCGGCCTGATCCGTACGGCCGGGCTTCACCTCGGCATCCGCGACGGCGAACCCTTCCTGCATTGTCACGGCACATGGGAGGTGCCTTCCGCGCGACGCGAATTCGCGGTTGGCAAGGACCCCTCTCCATCCTCCCCACAAGAGGGAGGGCTT
Organism: Martelella sp. NC20; assembly: GCF_013459645.1. Lineage (NCBI taxonomy): Bacteria > Pseudomonadati > Pseudomonadota > Alphaproteobacteria > Hyphomicrobiales > Aurantimonadaceae > Martelella > Martelella soudanensis. The sequence goes on along the minus strand of NZ_CP054862.1, from coordinate 5,312 downwards.
AACCGGGCCGCAAATGTCTCGAACGATCAGGATGGCGAGGCCGCTGCACGGATCCTTCCCCCCCTTGTGGGGGAAAGGCTGGCCTTCGACAAAAGCTCAGGAGGCAGAGGGGGGAGCGCCACAGCAGACATCGATACCAGCGTAAGCCACTGCATGGGCCATCTCCTGCCCTTCGAGGCGACGCTTGCGGAGCCCGCCGAAATCGACGCCTGGGGTGTCTCCGGCGCGGCACTCGTCGTGCGCGACGACGCCGAGACCAATTTCCGGATCTTCTCCGCTGAAGCCTCCGACCCGGCGCTCTCAAATGCTTCCCATCCGGCGATCCTCGCGACCGTTCGCCCCAATATCGACATCTGCGAGGCAATCGAGGCGATCTGTACGGAGCACGGGCTGACCGAAGCGCGTGTATTCGGCATCGGCAGCCTGGTTGGCGTGACCTATCAGGATGGCCGCGACGTGCCCGATTATGCGACCGAGATCCTGATCCGCGACGGCAGCGTCCGGGTTGAGGACGGACGCGCGACCTGCCGGCTCGATATCGACATGGTCGGCATGAGCGGCGCCATCACCTCCGGCCTTTTGCGCCGCGGCGAAAACCCGGTCTGCGTCACCTTCGAACTGCAGATCGTCGGCGCCTGAGACAGCGGGCGCAATCCGGCACCCGCATGGCTACGAGATCGGCGACTTGTTTTGCGGCGCCGAGTGTGTGGAGACCAATTATCCGAACATGCGGAAATTCCTGACGGTAATCGGCGAATTCCAGTCCTACATCGCTGCCAACAATGCGAGCCTGATCAATGACGGCGAGCGGTACCGATCCGGAGAGCGGATATCCTCCGCCTTCGTCGAGGCCACCGTCAACGCCGTCATCAGCAAGCGCTTCGCTAAAAAGCAGCAGATGCAGTGGAGCCGAACCGGTGCGCATCTCCTTTTACAAACCAGAACCCAGACCCTCGATGGCTCGCTGCGGCCGACATTCGAGAAATGGTATCCAGGCATGGCAAACGACAATCAAGTCCCGACCGACAAGCAGGCGGCAGCATGAATGCCACACAATTCCTCATGCTCTCCGACAAAACAGCGCTGAAACGCCTCGGCATCAAGCGTGGCAAGGATGTCGCCGAGATGATCATGCGACGGTGTGCCACCGGAAAAGGCCGAAACTGACGCAGAAAACTCAGTTTCCGATGGCCAAAATTCGCGATGTCCGTGAAGGTTTCCGCCCCCGATAATACCGCCAGCAGGCACAGCAGCAGCACCTCGCTCAGTGGGTAGCGGACCTTGCCGACCTGCCGCCCGTCCGGAATATCCTCGAAATGTCCCAGAAAAACACCCGCCTCCTCAAAAAATCCGCCATGCTCCCGATCGCTATCCGTCATCGTCGTTGTTCCTCCATCCAGAGGAGCGCAACTGATTCAGCAATTCAAACCTGTGTCACCTACTTCTTCACCCGATCGCCCTGGCTCAGCGGGCAGAACCAGTTGCCCCTTGTCATCGAAGGTGTCACATTCACCGACGGTGTCCCCCAAGCTGATGCCAATGAAAACCACGCCGCCTGATCAAACCGCGTCACCCAATTTCAGCCATAGCTCCAGCCGGCAAGTCCTCGACCATTCGCAGGTTCAGAGGAAAACGGAAAGAGAGCCACACGGCGCGGGCAATGACTTCGGCGGGAAAGCGATGGCGGCGATAGAGCGGATCACGGTCTGTCATGAACCTCAATCACACATCGGACTCCACATTCCGTTAAGTTTACGATGCCCTATTGAGCGACTGAATTTTATGCCCGAGAAAGGGGCAGCGCGTTCCGAACACAAAGGCCAAGCAACTGCCGAAAGCGAATATCGCTCGCCTTCCGCCTGCTCACTCAGTTTCCCGCCGGCCTGGATTTCGGGCGGCTCTCGGCTACCAAAGCGACCACCCCTTCCGGGCGGCACCTCACATCAAGGCTCGATGAAATCTCCTTCAACCGCGACACGGAAGGCCCTGCAATGGTCGGCATCGAAAGACCGCCCTTGCAATTATCGTATAATAGTATACGATTTTTCCATGCAGAGTTCGAACAGTTCCAAAACCACGACCGATATGCGCGCTCCCGATCGAAAGACAGATACCACATGCCTGCTCGACGTCCGCGATCTCTACGTCTCGTTCGGAGACCTGCCGGTCGTCAACGGTGTCTCCTTCACCCTTCACGAAGGTGAGGTTGTAGGAATTGTCGGCGAGTCCGGCAGCGGCAAGAGTGTCTCTTCGCTGGCGATCATGCGCCTTCTCCCCCGCCATACGCGGATCACCGCATCGCGGCTTCAGTTCATGGGCGAGGACCTGCTGTCGGCCAGCGAGCGACGCTACGAGGAGCTTCGCGGCGCAGCCATATCCATGATTTTCCAGGAACCGATGACGGCACTCAATCCGGTACTGACGGTCGGCGAGCAGATCATCGAGACGGTGCGCCGTCACGAAGGGATCAGCCGAAAGCTTGCGCGGCAGCGGGCGCTCGATGCGCTTGGCCGGGTCGGCATTCCGGCGGCGGCGCAGCGCATCGACGATTACCCGCACCAGATGTCGGGCGGCATGCGCCAGCGTGCTATGATCGCCATGGCGCTTGCCTGCAATCCCCGCGTCCTTATCGCCGACGAACCGACGACGGCGCTCGATGTGACCATCCAGGCGCAGATTCTCGAACTGCTTCAGGACCTGCAGGAGGAGTACCGGATGGGCACCGTGATGATCACGCATGATCTCGGCGTCGTCTCGTCCTTCACCGACCGGGTCATGATCATGTATGCCGGCCAGGTGATCGAGGATGCGCAGGCGCGCGATATATTCGGTGATCCGCGCCATCCCTATACAGAGGGTCTTCTCGCCAGTATCCCGTCCAGCGAGACGGACACCGAACGCCTTTATGCCATTCCGGGCACCGTTCCGCCGCCTTTCGACCTGCCGCCGGGGTGCCGCTTCGAACCGCGTTGCGCGGATGCAAGGCCTCCCTGCCGGGAGGCACGGCCAAAGCTGATCGGCTGTGGCGCGGATCACCGCGCCGCATGCATTCGCAACACCGGCTACACCTTTCCGGAGGACATGAATGGCGGCCGATAATCTGCTCCGCGTCGAGGGGCTGGAAAAGCACTTTGATACCCGAGGCGGGTTCATGTCGAAGGCGCGCAGCGTACGCGCGGTCGACGGTGTATCGTTCACCATCGGCGCCGGCGAGACGCTCGGCCTGGTCGGCGAAAGCGGCTGTGGCAAAACCACCGTCGGACGGCTCGTCCTGCGCCTGGTAGAACCCACGGCAGGTAAAATCGAGTTCGACGGAACCGACCTGCGCCGCCTCGACGCCACGCGGATGCGCGCCATGCGCCGCGACCTGCAGATCATCTTTCAGGACCCGCTCGGCGCGCTCAATCCGCGCATGAGCGTCGGCGAACTGATCATGGAGCCGCTGGTTATTCATGGCGTCGGCGACGCGGTCTCGCGCCAGCAACGGCTTGGCGAACTGCTCGATCTGACCGGTCTCGCCAGTTACCACGCCGGCCGTTTCGCGCATGAATTCTCGGGCGGCCAGCGGCAACGCATCTGCATCGCCCGCGCTTTGGCGCTGAACCCGCGTTTCATCGTCTGTGACGAAGCGGCGTCGGCGCTCGATGTATCGATCCAGGCCCAGATCCTGAACCTTCTCCAGGATCTGAAGAAGGAGCTGGGCCTGACCTATCTGTTCATCAGTCACGACCTCGGCGTCATCCGGCACATCTCCGATCGCGTCATGGTGATGTATCTGGGAAAGGTGGTGGAGACGGGCAGCAGGAAGGCAATCTTCGACGCGCCCGCCCACCCCTACACCGTGGCGCTGCTGCGCTCATCGCCATCGCGCAACAAGGGCAAGACGCGCTATTCGGCGATCAAGGGCGACCTGCCGAGCCCTACCAATCCGCCATCCGGGTGCCGGTTCCACACCCGCTGCCCGATCGCCCGCGATATCTGCAGGACCACACCGCCGCCGCTGGTGCCGGTTGGCGACGAAGTGCATCAGGCGGCCTGCCATTTTCCCGGTTCCGTCACGGTCTGAATGCTTGCTACGCCGGAGGCCTCGGCTGCTTCTTTGCCTGCGGCGGACGCCCGACCCCGCGGCGTCCCGTTTAAAACTCCGGCGTACGATAAAGCAGACGTCCCTGCACCCGGATCTCGGTATCGACGAGATAGTCCCGCACCCATCCGGTATCGATCTCCATGCCGAGGCCAGGCGCGTCCGGCGCCCTGATCAGCCCCTCGCGGTCGGGCGTGATATGGTTGGCGGTGAGCCGCCGGGCGAGTTCCTTCGGAGCCGCCGGATACTCGCAGATATGGCTTTCCGAGAGCCCCGCGAACGGCTGCATAGAGGCCGATAGCGCCAGATGGGAGGTAAAGGTGTGATTGACATAGGTGACGCCGCGCGTGGAAGCCATTTCCGCGACCTTCATGGCCGGTCCGATGCCGCCGATACGACCGCAGTCGATCTGCACGAATCCTATGCCGCCATAGTCGATGAGATGCTTTGCCATATGAACATTGTGCGCAGCCTCGCCGCCCGCGATACGAACCCGCGCGCCCCGTGCCGCAAGCGTCGCATAGGCCTCGAACGCGCCCGCATCAAAAGGTTCCTCCAGCCACAGGGCATCGGCATCATCCAGCGGTTTCAGGCGGGCGGCAGCGGTTTCAATGTCTTCGCCGAATATCTGGCCGACATCGACCATGAAATGCGCGTCCGGACCCAGCCCCTCCCGCGCCGCCATGAAATGATCCGCATCGGCGGCCACCCCATCGCGCCCGACCGGCCCCCAGCCGAATTTCGCCGCTGAAAATCCGTCCCGCCGCGCAGCCCGCGCGCGATCGAGCGTGATGTCCGGCGTATCGCCGAACAGCAGCGATGCGTAGGGGGTCTTGCCAAGCGCCTGACGATAGCCGAGCAGCCGCCAGACCGGCTCCTCGCGCTTCTTGCCCAGAAGGTCCCACAGGGCCATTTCGATGCCCGACATGGTATGCGCCGCCTGCAACAGGTCCATGGAATTATAGGCGACCAGCGCCGATATGCGGGCGATGTCGGCCGGCGTTTCCAGCCTCTGGCCCAGCACCGATTCCCCGACCGGCCGGCAAACGCCGTGCGATTTCGGACATATGAAGGCGGCGATCGAGGGCAGCGGCGCCGCCTCGCACTCGCCCCAGCCGAAATGCCCGCCGGCGCTGACCCGAACCAGGAGCGCGTCCTGGCTGCCATCGGCCTCGTCGGTAATTTCAGGCATTGCGAGATAGAAAAGGTCGACGGCTTCGATTTTCAT